>CAYHRR010000283.1:0-5840 GCA_964358875.1 uncultured Planctomycetaceae bacterium
CGCGTCGCCTCCGACGCGCAACACCCTCAACGCTGACTCCGCTCCCATGGCTATCGATTCCAAACTCGTCGGCACGCTGCGCGAAATGACCGGCGCGGCCCTGATGGACTGCAAGCGCGCGCTCGAAGAAGCAAACGGTGACTTGCAAGCCGCCGTCGACGTCTTGCGCAAGAAGGGTCTGAAGAACGCCGACAAGCGCGCCGGTCGCAAGGCCGCGGCCGGACGCGTGCACGTGCAAGCCTCCGCGGATCAACGCGCAGCTGCGGTCGTGCTGATGACCAGCGAAACCGACTTCGTTCCGCCGACCGACGATTTCAGCGGACTGCTCGCCAAGCTGACCAAGCTCGCCTTCGAGAAGCGCATCGGTTCGCCGGGCGCGTTGCTCGAGCAAACGCTGGGCGGAACGGGCGTCGCCGAGTTGGTCAAGGCGCTCACCGGCAAGTGCGGCGAGAACATCGAAGTGCCGCAGGTCGTGTTCTTCGAGAACGCCAAGGGCTTCGTCGGCGGCTACATCCACCATGACAACAAGACCGCCGGCTTCGCCTCGGTGACGACGGACGCGCCGGCCGAAAAGACCGCCGAGTTCTTGAAGCAGCTCGGCATGCACATCACCTTCGCCAAGCCGACGGCACTCGCGCGCGAGCACATCTCCGCCGAAACGATCGAGCGCGAGAAGGCCGTGCACCGCGACAGCGACGACGTGAAGACCAAGCCCGAGAACAAGCGCGAGATGATCGTGCAGGGCAAGCTCGAGAAGTTCTTCGCGAACTCGGTGATCTCCGAGCAACCTTGGTTCAAGGACGACAGCACCACGGTCAAGAAGGTGCTCAGCGAAACGCTCGGCGCAAACTCGAAGATCGAAGCCTTCGCCCTCTTCATGGTCGGCGCGTAGGACTGCAGCCGGGATGAGCTACCAGCGCGTCCTACTGAAACTGAGCGGCGAAGCGCTCGCCGACCGCAAGTCGTCGCAAGGCCTCGACCCCGACGCCGTTCACGGCATTGCGCGCCAAATCGTGCACGTCGCCCGCCTGGGCGTCGAACTCGCAATCGTGATCGGCGGGGGCAACATCTTGCGCGGCGCGAAGGTCGCGGGAATGAGCTCCTTGCGCGCCAGCGCCGACTACATGGGCATGCTCGGAACGGTGATCAACGCCTTGGCCTTGTCCGATGCGATCGAGCAGCAGGGCGTCGAGACGCGCGTGCAGACCGCGATCGAGATCGCCAAGGTCGCGGAGCCCTTCGTGCGTCGACGCGCGCTGTCGCACTTGTCGAAGGGGCGCGTCGTGATTCTGGCCGCGGGCACAGGCAATCCGTTCTTTTCGACGGACACCGCCGCGGCGTTGCGTGCGCGCGAACTGGGCTGCGACGCGCTGCTCAAGGCGACGAAAGTCGACGGCGTGTACAGCGCCGATCCGATGCTGGACAAGAACGCGCAACGCTTCCCTACGCTGACGCACCAGGAATTCCTGGACCGTCATCTGCGCGTGATGGACTCGACGGCCGTCAGTCTGTGCCTGGAATCCAAACTGACGATCGTGGTCTTCGATCTGTTCGTAGAAGGCAACATCGAACGCGTCGTGCGCGGCGAAACCCTGGGCTCAACGATTAGGAGCTGACGATGACCGCACAAGCACAGCAGAAGATCACTTCGGAACTTTCCGCCGCGATGGAGAAGGCGCTGCACCATCTCCAAGATTCGCTGCGCGGAGTGCGCACCGGCCGGGCCTCGACGGCGCTCGTCGAGAACATCCGCGCCGAGTACTACGGCACCTTGACGCCGCTCAACCAGTTGGCGGCCTTGTCGGTGCCCGAACCGCGTCAGATCGTGATCAAGCCTTTCGACGCCACCGTGCTCGGTGAGATCACCAAGGCGATCCTCAAGTCCGACCTCGGCATCACGCCCGCCAACGACGGCAAGGTCGTGCGCCTTTCGATGCCGGCGTTGTCGGGCGAACAGCGCCTGAAGTACGCGGGCAAGGTGAAGGAGATGTGCGAGGAAGCGCGCGTCTCGATGCGCAACGGTCGGCGCGATCTCAACAAGGCCGCGGATCTCGAACTGAAGAACGGCCACCTCACGGAAGACGAGCACCGCAAGACCGGTGAGCGCATCCAAGAGATCCTGAAGGAGTTCGAGAAGAAGCTCGACCTCGTGCAGGCGACCAAGACCAAGGAGATCACCGAGGTCTAGCCGCCGCGCGCCGAGCTCGTGCCGCAGCGCAACTGCCGCGCGCACGCACGGCGCGCTCCTCCGCAATCCAACGCGACGCTTCCGGCGTCGCGACGGGCGCATAGCTCAGTCGGTAGAGCAACTGGCTTTTAACCAGTAGGTCCCAGGTTCGATCCCTGGTGCGCTCACTCCTCCTCGCTCGCGGCGCGACAAGCACGCGAGCGATTGACGGCGCGAGTTCATCCGCTAGGATTCTCGCCCCTTGCTCGAAAGAGCAGGGTTTTTGCCCCGGTAGCTCAGTTGGTAGAGCAGCTGACTCTTAATCAGCGGGTCCGAGGTTCGAGCCCTCGCCGGGGCACCACTTTCAGCGTCCGCAGGCGCGCCGGCGCGCGGAGCTGTGCCATGCGGTCCAACGGCGTCCGGCGCGCATAGGTAAGGAACTCGGCAAACGTCGGCAGCATCGGAGCCGGTCTGCCGCAACGCGACGATCACGGGCGCACCGACGGCGACATCGACGGCGACATCGACGTCCGGCACCGCTTCGAGGGCCGCGCGCCCTTGGCCATCGTGCGCCTGCGCATGCACGCCGAGCGAGAGCCTCCGGTCGTCGTCGCACGGCGGCCGCTGCCGCTCGGACAGCACCGCGATTCGCCGTTGGCTTCCAACAGCACGACGCACGGACGACGTAGGGCTCAGCGTGCGCGCAGCGTCAGCAATGAGACTTCGGGCGGGCAGTTGAAGCGCACGCGTGGCGCCGAAGCACGTTCACAGCCAATGCCGCGCGAGACATAGATCGCTTGACCGTTGATTGCGTGCAGCCCGCCGGCGGCGACATCACGTGGAACGCCGCTCAAGGTCAGCGGTGGTCCGAAGAACGGAATCCGCACCTGACCACCGTGCGTGTGTCCCGCGATGGTGAGGTCGATCGCGGATTCGCGATTGAGGCCGAGCAACACATCCGGAAAGTGGGCGACGAGGATGCGCAGCTCGTCGGCGCGACGTCGGCCGAAGTCGGCGACGAAGGCCGGACTCCACGTCGAATCCGCGCCGCCGATCACCACCTTGCGGCCACCGAATTCGCGCTCGACGGATTCATCCTCGAGCAGTCGCACGTTCGTTCCGGCGAAAACGCGGCGCACGAGCGCCTGGTGATCGGTGTTGCCGAGCACGAAGTACACGCCGAGCGGAGCGGCGAGCGGGCTCAAGAGTTCGCGAAAACGCGCGAGCACCTCCTCGTCCTCGTCCTCGCGCTGGATCAAGTCGCCCGGCAGCAAGATCAAATGGGGCTCGAAGTTCATCGCGAGCACGATCGCTTCACGCAAGTGCTCGTCGACATCGCGTGATTGCATGTCCGCGAGCACCGCGACTCGCAACGGAGCCGTCGGAGCAAAACGCGGATCGAGCGGGACGTCGACGCGTTCCTCGACGAGCCGCAGCGGCTCGACGAAGGTCGCGTACGCTCCGATGGGGGCGAGGAGCACGCCGACGAGTGCAGCAATGCGCACGCTCGACGCCACCTCACGTTTGCGCGCGGCGAACAGCACGCCGGCGGCGACGAGCGGGACGACGACGACCGTGTCGACGTACGCGAGGTTGATGGCGAAGAAGAAATCGCCGGCGAATTCGAGGAGCACCGGAAGCTTGAACACGCAGGCCGTGAGCGCCGCTATCAAGCCCATGCGCAAGCGTGCGAAGCCGATGCGTTCGGGCGCACGGCGCAGAAGGAACCAGGCGAGCACTGCGCCGTCGAACACCGCGGACACGACCAAGACGGCCCAAAGAAGTGTGCTCATACGTGAAGATCGAGACGCCGACTTGTAGCGGCGTCGTGCGTCGAACTCCAGGCGCGCGCTTGCCGACGTCGCGCTTGATCAGCGCATGTGCGCAAGGAAGGCCCGCGGGCGGAGCGCGCAGCGTGCATCGACGTCGCGCGAGGTTGTCCGACATCTGCGGCGCACGGATGAACCCTCGTTCAACGTGCGCAGAGGCGCTCGAGTTCCTCGACGTGCTTGGGGATCGCGGCGGTCAGCACCTCGCAGCCCTGCGCCGTGACCAGCGCGTCGTCCTCGATGCGGATGCCGATGCCGCGCCAACGCGCTTCGACGGACTCGTCGTCGGCGGCGACGTACAGCCCGGGCTCGACCGTCAGCACCATGCCCGCTTCGAGTTTGCGCGCGTCGCCCTTGTGCACGTAGGCGCCGCAGTCGTGCACGTCGAGTCCGAGCCAGTGGCTCGTGCGGTGCATGTAGAAGCGCTTGAACGATTCGGATTCGAGCGCGCGCTCCGCTGATTCCTTCAACAAGCCCAGTTCGCACAGGCCGGCGACCAAGGTGCGCACGGCGCGCTTGTGCGGTTCGTCGAACGGTGTTCCGGGCTTGACCAACTCCAGCGCGTCGAGTTGCGCGCGCAGCACGACCTCGTACAACGCGCGCTGCTCGGCCGAAAAGCGGCCGCTGACCGGGAATGTGCGCGTGACGTCGCAGGCATAGAAGTCCTGCTCAGCGCCTGCGTCGATCAAGAGCAATTCGCCCGCGCGCAGGGCGCAGTCGTTCTGCACGTAGTGGAGGATGCAGGCGTTGTCGCCGCCCGCGACGATCGAAGCGTAGGCCGGTCCCGTCGCGCCGTTGCGGCGGAACTCGTACTCGATCAAGGCCTCGACCTCGTGCTCTCCGACGCCCGGTCGCGCCGCGCGCATCGCTGCAATGTGCGCGCTGCAGGTCGTCGCCGCGGCCTTGCGCATCAGCGCGAGTTCGCGCTCGTCCTTGAACAGCCGCAGCTCGTGCAGGATCAGCGCCGGATCGAGCACTTCGAGCGGCACGGCCTGCGTGATGCGAGTTTGCGCACGCAACTTCGCCAGCGTCGCGTTGACCTCGCGATCGCGCTCCTCGTCCTGGCCCGTTCGATACACGAGCGTCGCGTAGCCCTTCAGCAGGTCCGGGAGCTTTTGCCACAGTTGGCCGATGGGCAACGCCTCGTCGACGCCGAGTTCGCTCGCGGCGAGCTCGACTCCCATGCGCCGTCCGCTCCAAATCTCCGCGTCGCGATTTTTCTCGCGCAGGAACAGCACGCTGCGCGCCTTGCGCGTGCCGCAGCCCGGCAACAACAGCAGCGCGCTCTCCGTCTCGGCGAAACCGGTGAGCCACCAGAAATCGCTGTCGGGACGGAAGCGGTATTCGGCGTCGTGGTTGCGGACTTTGCCGCGCGCTGTGAACACCAACGCCGCCGCGCCGCGGCGCTCGAGTTCGACCAGCGCGCGAGCGCGGTGCGTGCGGAACATGTTGCCTTCGCTCATGGACGCCGAGGATATCGAGGCTGCGCTCAACGCCGCAGCGCGAAGCCTTCGAGCGACGACAACAAGCCGCGCAGTTTGCGTTCGCGATCTGCGGCACACCCGAGTTGAAGTCGCAGCCCCGGCCAGGGCTCGGGCACGACGCCGGGATCGAGCACGCGCACGCGCGCCGGTACGCCGACGATCTGCGCGAGCGCTGCCGCGAGGCCCGAGACACGCGCTGCGGCGTCGTCGTCCGCGCGCACGACGAGCTCGAAACCGTGGTGTTGCGCGCGCGCGTCGAGTGTTGCGGGCAAGCTCGACGGCCACGTCACGAGCAAGGGCCGATAGCGACCGTACAAGGTCACCGGCGCCGCGCCCGCGTTGAGCGTCAGTTCGTGAGGC
>CAYHRR010000284.1:0-5837 GCA_964358875.1 uncultured Planctomycetaceae bacterium
ATGCTGGCTTCGGGAATTCAGAATTGGCAAAAACACGCGCGCATGTTCGTGGTGACGACGGGATGCGCGCGCGGCATGCGAACGAGCCGCGCGCGAAGCGTGTCAGGCGCTGCTGCCCACGCTGCGAGCGTTTCGGGGCGATGGAAGCTGAACACGCGCCGCGAACGCGGCTCGGGGTCGCGTGCGTCGCGGAAGAAAGTCTCGACGCCCGTGGACTCGTAATAGAAAGGCAGGCACGCCGACGTGCGCAGGAACTCGGGCAGGTGCTCGCCGTAATGCGCCGACTGCTCGGCGACCGTTGAGAGCGTCGTGCCCGCCTTCTTCGCTTCGATCACGCCGACCGCGCGCCGGTCGACGACGAGCAGGTAGTCGCAGCGACCGGAGTCGAGCGGCACCTCGCGCAAGGCGATGCCGCGCGACGCCGACGGGTCGAACTTCGCGTAGTCCTGAACCGCCCAACCCGCCGCGGCGAGTTGTGCGTCGATTTGTTCGCGAGCGAGCTGTTCGGGAGTCGGACTCAAGCGATGCGGCAAGTAGCGGCGCGCGAGCATGGAAGCCCCGCACGTAGCGCGCAAGACGCAAGTGGAAGCGCGCTGACGAGTTCGTGCGCATCGCACGCGAGCATGCAGCCGGGGAGACGTGTCGGCTGAGCATGCTCAGTCGAAGCTCGAGCGAAGACGCTCGCGCACAGCGCGATGCGCGTACGGATCTGGGCGCGCAGCGCGCACGTCACGGCAAGTGCGAGAGCACTGTCGGATCGAGAGCGGCGAGCGGCGTGCCGAGCGGCGCGGCTTTGACGGAAAGCTCGGCGCCGCCGGTCTTGTTGAACCAGTCGACGCGCAGGGCGTGGCGACCGCTCGCGAGCGCGATGTGGCCGCGCCTTTCGACCGTGCCGTGCAGGCCGTCGTTGTCGACGACGAGTTCGCCGTCGATCCACAGCTTGCCGCCGTCGTCGCAGGCGAGCGCGAAAACGTAGACCTCGTCGCGCGGCGCTTCGACGAAGCCGCTGAAGCGACAGCCGACGTGCTCCTCGCGCGCGACCGGCGCGATGCTCGCGACGACACTCGAATCGAGCGCGACGGCGGACGAAAAATCGGGCAGCGCGTCCCAATCGCCGGCGAAGCGTTCGCGGCGCAGACCGGGCTGCGCTTGCGATGCGTCGACGGCGGGTCGCGGCGCAACTTTCGTCAATGTGCGCTCGACCGTCTCCGTCACGGGCTTGCCGCGATGAAAGCCGCGCGCGCGCACGGTCGTCGTCGTGGTGAGCGCGAGCGCGTGCTCGTAGCGCGTCGACGTAGCGCTCGGCTCGCCGCCGTCGAGCGTGTAGCGCACGTCGAGCCCCGCCGAAGCGCGCGCGATCTCGACCGTAGTGCCGCTCACGAACTCATCCGCCGCACTCTCGATCACGGGCGCGCGGTACACGATCGGCGCGCCGTCGATGGTCAGCGTCAGCACCGTGCAATCGGCGTCGGGCAGGTCCTGGGCGAGCGTCACGATCACATCGCTGCCTTCGCGGCGCACGGGCAACGCGATGCGCGGCCCATGCAAGAAACCCGCGCCGCCGAACTCGTTGCCGAGACCCGGCAGACGTAGCTCGTTCGACGCCGGCTTGTCGAAAACGTGCAGATACAGCGTGGTTTTGCCGTCCGCGCGCGCCTTGGTGGTCACGCGCCCCCACGACACGACGTCGAAGGGACTCGCGCTCGTGCCGTAGACCGCGTCGCCGTTGCGCTTCATCCACGCGCCCATCGCGGCGAGTCGCTCGCTCGCCTCGGCGGGAAAGGTCCCGTCGGCCTTCGGCCCGACGTTGAGCAAATAATTGCCGCCCTTCGAAGCGATGTCGACGAGCATGCGGATCGTCTCGCGCGACGACTTCCACTTGTCGTCGTAGGCGTTGAAGCCCCAGTGATCGTTCATCGTCATGCAGGTTTCCCAATCGACACCGGGCATGCCGGTCGCGGGGATCTCCTGCTCGGGCGTGCCGTAATCACCGACGGCATCGCTCGACGCGGAGAATCCGCCCATGCCGCCGCGGTGCACGTCGACGCGGTTGTTGACGATCAGCGCCGGATCGAGCGAGCGGCACAAGTTGTAGAGCTCGACACCTTGCTCGTGCGTCCACGTGCTCTCCCATTCGCCGTCGAACCACAGCACGCCGGGGTGGTACTTCGTGATCACTTCGCTGACTTGCGCATGCAGGTATTTGCGAAAGCGCGCGAAGTCCGCGCCGTCGCTCGAGCGTTCCTTCTCCCACTCGCGGCGCGGCGTGTAGTCGGGGTGATGCCAGTCCATGATCGAGTGGTAGGTGCAGAAGCGAACTCCGCGACGCGCGCACGCTTCGCTCAGCTCCTTCAAGATGTCGCGCTGGAACGGCGTGTTCATCACGTCCCAATCGGTTTCTGCGGAATCGAACAAGCAGAAGCCGTCGTGGTGCTTGCTCGTGATGACGAGGTACTTCATGCCTGCGTCGGCGGCCGCCTTCGCCCACGCGTCCGCGTCGAACTTCACCGGGTTGAACTGCGCTTGGAACTTCTCGTACTCCGCGAGCGGGATCTGCGCCGTCGTGCGGATCCACTCGCCGTGTCCCGTCGCAGCGCCCCATTTTCCCGCGGGAATCGCGTAGAGGCCCCAGTGGATGAACATGCCGAAGCGTGCTTCGCGCCACCACGCCATGCGCTCGACTTCGGGCGCGACAGCTGATGCAGCGTCGCTCGTGGACACGGGTGCAGCGACGGCCGGCGCTTTCGCGAGAGGCGCTTGCGGCTCGCTGCGGCAAGCGAAGAGCGAAAACGCTGCGGCGAGCGAAAGCAGTTCACGTTTCATGGCGGAGCTCCGAGTTGCGGGCTGCGCAGTATCGCGCGCCAAAGCTCCGCGCTCCACCGCCGAGAATCCTCGGTCGACGCGCGCACGCAACGTTGCGCCGAGAGCGCGTGCCGACGATGTTGCGACGGACAGGCTCGTGGCGTTCGTCGCTGACGTCGGGTGGAGCTGCTCGCGCGCCAAAACGCGCCGCGTCATTCGAACGGAATGCCCGTGCGTTTGGCGATGTCGCGCAGATCGTCGACCACCGGCATGACCAGCGGAATGCCGCTGACCGAGCGCTCGCGCTCCGCCTCGCGTTCGGGATCGCCGGGGATGATCGGCCCGTTCGTGCCGGGCGCGGGCTTCGTCGCGCGGAAGGTGCGCGCTCTATCCGTAGCGCTACGCTGCGCGCCAGGGGTGAGCGAAATGAAACGACTTGGACTCGTGATCGTTGCAGCGGCGATGGCGCTCGTGTTCGTCGCGTGGTGGGCGCTTGGCCGCTTCGCCAACGACAAGGCAGCGGCGGTGACTTCGATCGAGTCGGCATCGAGCGACGTCGATCCGAAGCTCCTCGCCATTCCTCAGGCCGCCGAACCAGGGCGGGTCGAAACCGCAACTTCGGTTGCGGCGAACGCGTCGGATGCTGCGCCGACGACGGTGAGTGAAGTGCCGGCGAACGAAGCTGAGCTCGCCGAACTGCGTGGACGCTTTCTGTTTCCCGACGGCTCGCCTGCGCAGGGTGTCGCGCTGAACTTCAGGGGCTGGCAAGGGAACCAAGAGCGAGCGCTCAAGTTCGGAGCTCCCGAGAACTGGACCGACATCGACGGCGCAAGCGACGCCGACGGACGCTTTTCGATGCGCTTCGATCCGCCGCGTGCGTTCCAGTTCGTGCTCGATGCGAACCTCGACGCGCACGCTCGACTCGCGTGGCGCTGGGGCGAATTGCCGCAACGCGCAGTCACCGACATCGGAGACGTCTCGCTCGTTCGCGCCGGCTCGATTCGCGGGCGCATCGTCGACAAGTCCGGCAAGCCCGTGCCCGGCAAGTGGAACGTGAACGGCGACTCGAATTACCGCACGGCTGGCCCCGGCGGCGACGAAAGCCGCGCCTTCGCGAAAGCGGATCCGCTGACGGCCGCGTTCCTCCTCGAAGCGCTTCCGCCGGGTCCGGTCGAGCTCAAGGCCTACTCGCGCATCACGAATTGGGTCGACGGTCCCACAGTCGATGTGCGCGCCGGCGAAGAGACAGTGGCCGACATCGTGTACGACGGGCCTGACAACAGTCGACGCATCACCGTCACGGTGTTCACTGAACGCTTCTACGTCTTCCACGATCCGGCGCCGGGTTCGCTCGTCTTGCACGGACCGGGCGGCGAACGCGCGGCGACCAAAGTCCCGCACTCCTCGCAGAGCTGGAGCTTCGAGGACGTCGATCCCGGCGTCTACACGATCGAGCTGCGCGATCCGCGTTTCGAACCCTGGAGCAAGAGCGGTATCGCGCCAGGCGAAACGCTCGACGCAAAGATTCGCGGCAGCGCCGGCGTGGCGCTCGCCGTCAGCGGACCTGACGGAGCGCTCATCGACGAGTACCGACTGCGCTTGCGATTCCGCAACGTCAGCATGATGCCGAACGAGTTCGAGTTGCGGGCCGCACACGCCGCTGCTCCGCCGGGTTGCGTGTACTCGGGCTTGGTGCCGAGCGATTTCACGTTGATCGTCGAAGCGCCGGGCTTCGGCATCGCGCGCGTCGATGTCGACGCGCTGCGCGCGAACGAGGTGCGTAGCGTGAACGTCGCGCTCGCGCCCGGTTCGACGATTCGCGGTCATGTCAGCGGCTTGCCTGCGGAGTTGCTGGAGCACGTGTCCATCATGCTCGCGCCAGCGGAACTCGGCTCCGACGCGGCGCACGAGTTTGAGGACGAACTCTGGTCGAGCAGCACAGACGTGACGACGACGGAGCTCGATCACGACGGCCGTTTCCGATTCGAAGGACTGGTGTCTGGTCGCTTCAACGTCATCGTGCGCGTCCATGCCGGACTCAGGCTGGAGAGCGGATTGTTCGAACTCGCCGCGGGCGCGACGCGAGAGGTCGAGCTCACGCTTCCGCCGACAGCTGCGATCGTCGGGAACTTGCTGGCACCGCAGGGATTCGACTTCACGCGCGCGTGGATCGAAGCGCGCACCGTGTCCGAAGAAGTCGACGAATGGTCGATCTTCGACGGACCGCAACCGCTGCGCGTGCGCGTGGCACAAGACGGCACGTTTCGCGTCGGCACGTTGCCTTCGGGCTCGTACCGAGTGCTGTTGACGCTTTCGGAGTCCTCGCTCGATGTCCCCTCGAAGGACTGGCGCGGCACGCCGACGGTGCTCGGCGAAGCTCGCGTCGCACCGCCGAGCGACACGACGGTTCGCTTCGACATCGCACAATTCGTCCCTGGAAGCGCCGATGTACGCGTCACGGTCGGCGGAGCACCTGCCGTCGGTCTGCTCATCAATGGCTTCGGCACTCGGCCCGGCGAAAGGCAGTCCTCGTGGCTCGATGAACAGCCGACCGACAGCGATGGCCGCGTGAAGTTCAGCGCGTTGATCCCGGGCGAGTGGGAATTCGTCGCGCATGCAAGTGACGGCTCGTGGAGCGTGAATTCCACGAAGACATCGATCGCGGCCGGCGCCGATGTTCGCGTTGCGATCGACGTCGTGCTGTACGAAGGCACGCTCGTCGTGCTCGATGCCGCGACAGGCAAGCCCGTCGCTCGCGAGCGCATCGACTTGTCGGCGGATGGCTCGGACGCAGATTCGAGTACCGACGGAGACGGACGACTTGCGCTACGCCTCCCCGTCGGCCGCTACAGCGTTGCCCGCAGCGGCAACGCGACCGAGGTCCTGTTCCCCGGCCCGCAGCTCGAAGTCGAATGGACCGCGAGCGGACCTGTGCCGCGCGAAATCCGGCTCGAGCCGGGCATTGCGCCGCAACGCGATCACTGAGCACGCCGCGTCATTCGAACGGAATGCCCGTGCGTTTCGCGATGTCGCGC
>CAYHRR010000285.1:0-5800 GCA_964358875.1 uncultured Planctomycetaceae bacterium
AAGCTGCTTCCGCCGTCGGGTCCTTGCGCAGGCGTGCGCCGCGAGGTGCGTGCAGCGGGCGCGCCGTGTTCGTCGAACTCCGCGAGCAGCGCGCGCGCCGCTTCGTCGCACAGGGGCTCGACGGCTTCGATGCGCCCCAAGCCGAGCAGGCCTTCGAAGTCCTCGCCGCGCAGCGACACGACCTTCGAAAGCACACGCGCGCCCGATGCGGCGTCGAGTGCGCGCAGCGCCAGTGCGACACGCGGCGTCGAGCCGGGCACATAGTCGAGCAGCGCGCCCGCGATCACGAAGTTCGCTCCCGTGGCGACACCGATGGCGTGCGCGTCGTCGGCCGCCAACGAATCCGTGTAGCGGATGCGGCGCTCGCGCAGGAATGCTTCGAGTTCGTCCGTAGGTACGAAACGCGCGCCGCGCTGCTCGAGCTCGACGCGTAAGAGCGCTACGAGGTCCGCCGGCGCGCTCGCGTTGCCCGTGAAGTTGCGCAGCGGCAGCACCGCGTACAGAGGCGCGTCGTGACGGCTCGTCTCCACGCGCTGCGTGGGAGCGAGCAGCGCCAGTCCAAGGCAAATACGGAGCAACATCGCGGATCTACTCGAGCGTGCGCAGGACGCCGCGCACGAGGCGCAGCGTTGCGTCGGTCTGACTTTCTTCGCCGACGCCGAACAGGCGCGTCGCGAGCTTGGCTCCCGAGCGCGCCTCGGTGACCGACCAGATCACGAGACCCGACTCGACGTCGAGCATGCGCAGCGACAAGGCGACGTCGGGCGTGCTGATCGTTCCCATGCGGCGCTCCTCGAACGCGATCACGCTGCCGACGACCAGCGCTTGCACCTTGAGCTCCGCGCCCAGCGTCGCCAGCTCCGCCGGGCCGAGCTCCGTCACGTTGCCGATCTTGGTCACGCGCAAAACGCGGTTGACCTCGCCGGCTTCGACGACTTCGAACAGGCCTTGCGCACTGAATTCGACGTTGAGCACTTCGCGCACGCGCTCGGCCGCGAAACGTTCGCTGGTCAAGTTCTCGAGCGGCAACACGGCCACGCGCCGGAAGTTGGCGAAGTCGGCGCTGGGGTGCACGTACACGGCGGTGGTGGCCGGAGTCGCGCAGGCCGAGAAAGCGGTCGCGAGCGCGAGCCCCACGACGAGCACGGACGCGCGCGAAAGGCACCGCGAAAAGATCGAATGGAGCTTCATGACATGGGCTCGCGCGGACGCGCGATCGAGGGCTAGGCCGTGCGAGTGTTCGAAAGCTGGACGAGATGCACACCGGCGGCGGCGGCCATCAAGCCCCAAGTCGCGAGGTAGTAGATGTTCAGCGCGTTGCTGATGCCGCTGGTGAAGCCGTAGCTGTGCAGGCCGACACCGAGCAAGTTGACGCCGAACCACGAGAACGCGACCACGGTTCCTCCGAACGCGGTCGCCATGTGGATGCCGAACTCGCGCAGATAGCCGCCCATGCGCGCGTGCAAGATCACGATCTGCGACAGCACGATCAGCAGCGCGCCGTTTTCCTTGGGATCCCAGCCCCAGAAGCGGCCCCAGCTCTCGTTCGCCCACACGCCGCCGAGGATCGTGCCGACGGTCGAGAAGATCAGGCCGAAGCACAGCACGCCGTAGACCATGCGCGTCATCGTGCGCGCGAAGTCGGGATTGGGTTTCGCCCAGAAGGCCAGCTTGCGCACGAGGTACGCGCAGGCGAGCAAGGCGGCGAGCATGCCCGCCGAGTAGCCGATCGTGATCGCGGTGACGTGCGTCGCGAGCCAGAAGTTCGTGTCGAGCACGGCGACGAGCGACGGCATCGTGTCTTGCTTGTCGAGCGTCTCGTAGCCGTTGGCGACGAACAGACCGAGCAGGCCCATGATCACCGCCGCCGACAGCGCGATGCGCTTCTTGTTGATCGCCTCGGTGACGAGCGCGGTCAACGCGCCCGTCGCCGTCACGAACAACACGGTTTCGTAGAGCGTGCTCACCGGCGGACGTCCGCGGATCATGCAACGCATGACGATCGCAGCGATCACGAGCGCGATCGGCGCCGCCGTCAAAGCCGCAGTGGCGACGTACAAGACGCTGCTCTTGGGCATCAACCAAGTCAGCGCGACGCCGAGGAAGGCGAACACGAAGATCACCAGCGCCCAATAGAGGAGGTCGGCCTTGTAGTAGCTGACTTCGAGTCCGACCTTTTCGTACTCGCCGCGCGCGGTGCTCAGCGCCTGCGCACGCGTCGACAGCGCGCTGAGGTTGCGCGTGAACTCGAGCGAAGCGTGTTGCGCGTCAGTGTCTTGCAGCGCAGACGCCATGCCCTCGACGCCCGCGAGCATCGCGACGTGCTCGGCGTCGACCTTGCCCGTCTCGAAGGCTTGCATCACGACCGCGAAGGGCGACAGCCATTCCGGTTGCGCTTCGACGCTGCCGCTCGGCGGCAGGAAGGCCAGCGCTTGCGACGAGCCGATCAACTCGCTCATCGCCATCAAGACGTCGCGCAGCGCAGCTTGGTCCGCCGTGCGCGCGGGATCGTCGGCGATCTTCTCTTGAAGCGTGGCGAGCTCCGGCATCTTCGCCGTGAGCTCGCTGAAGCGCGCTTCGGTGCGGTTCGGAAAGAGCTGGGCCAGCGCATCGCACGCGGGCAGCGCCACACTCGCGCGCGCGAACGCCGCCTGCGCTGCGAGATCCGAGTAGTCGCGCAGGTTGACGGCGAGCATCACCACTTGGTTTTGAATCGACGTGCGCTGCTTTTCCTCGATGCGGCTGTAGTCGTTCGCCAGTTGCGCGAGCGTTTCGTGACCGCGATGGAGTTCGTTGAAGCTGTACCAGTCGCGCTTTTTCTTGCCGTCGATCGGAAGGCCGATCGCGGTGATTGCGTCGCTGTCTTCGACCAGGAACGTCGGATAGTCCGCGGCTTGCTCGGGATAGAAGAGCACGTCGAGGAACCACGCGACCGGCGCGAGCTTCTCGGCGTCGGGCGTCTTGATCGAGCGCTTGCCGTGCATGCGCAGCAGCGTGAAACCGGCCAAGGTGCCGAGCGGTTTGATGCGCCCGCCGTCCTGCACGGGCAGGCTTTCGGCGAGCGCGATTTGTTGCGGCGTCCACGGCGCGTTGCGCCGCGCGGACGATTGCGGCGCGGCGAGCGCGAAGCTCGTGAGCAGCGCGGCGACGAAGACGAAGATGCTGTTGCGCAGGAGTGCGTTCATGACGGCTGGGCCTCGGCGCGGACGTGGCGGAGGAGTTTGCGAGCGAAGTGCAGCACGAGACCGATGGCGATCACGATGCAGGCGTAGAGCGGGTATTGATCGGCCGGGTTTTGCACGACCGAGAAGACCGAGAAAATCGGCGTGCCGGGTCGCGCGTTCTGCGGCCCCCAGCTCGATTGGTAGAGCACCAGTCCGCCCTCGCGCAGCGGCTCGTTCATCGAGATCTTCACCGGACGCGACGACGCGCCTTCGAACACGGTCACGTCGCTCGAGAAGGCCTTGGCCATGCTCATGCCGGGATGGTCTTCCTTCTTGAAGTCGTCGAGCGCGACGGTGAACGGCATGTGGTAGCGCTCGCGGCGCAGCTCGATGCCGAAGGTGCGCCCCGCGACTTCGATCACCCACGGTGCGCGCGACGAACCCCACACGATGGCCTCGCGCCGCGCTCCGCCGGTCGTGTCCTGCACGGCGATGTAGGCGCCGGCGACGTTGTATTCGTGCTCCGCTTCGAGCGGCCGGCTTTGCAACAGGTAGCCGTCGATCACCGGCAACACGGCCTCGAACATCGGGCCCTTGGGCATCACGCTCGAGTTCGGCAGGTAGCGCGTGACTTCGAGCGTGAACGGAAAATCAGCGAGCGTGAAGGTGATCGGACGAGCTGCGTTCGCGCCGGAGAAGTCCTCTTCGCGCGCGACGACTTCGCGCAAGCGGCCGTCGCTCAAGCGCTCGAAAGCCGCGATTTCCCAGCGGTGGTAGCTCTGAAAGGCGTTCGAGCGCTCGCCTTCGTACAGCGTCACGTGACCGTCGTAGGCGTAGTAGGACTTGACGAAGCCCGCGACGGCGAGGAGCAGGATGCCGACGTGTGTGACGATGATCCCTGCGGTCGCCCAACCCTTGCGGATGCGCACCATGCCGCCCGCGATCAGGTTCACGCACAAGATCCACATCACCAAGGTCGCGCCCGGCAGCGGAATCGGAATGCGCATGCCGAAGAGCTGCTGTTGATGCACCAGCACGATCGAGTCGAAGTACTTGCGCTGCACTTCGAAGAGCCCGGTGTCGACTTGCTCGAGCGTGCCCAAGTAGGTGAGCAGCGCCAGCAGGATCAGCAGCACGCAGCTGAGCCACAGCGAGCTGATCGCCTTGTAGAAGCCGTCGAGGAACTTGCCCATGTGCGCCTCACTTCGCGGTCCGCAAGGACCGGCTGAATTCCAGGAAGGCCGTGCGCTGCGCTTCGACGGCCGCGCGCGGTCCGGTCATTTTCACGAACACGGCGTTGCCCGGGAGCATGCACAGCGCGCCGAGCAGGTACTCCTGGTTGGCGGGCGCCGTCGCATCGGGGCCGCGCGCGAGTTCAACCAGCGCCGTGTCGACGCCGAGCACCTTTTCGCGCTTCAACGCGGCCGCGTCGGCTTCGCTCAACGTCGGAGCGCCGAGCTGGCCGCACCAACGGTTGATGTTCGACAGCAGGCCGCCGCCGTCGCCGGCGAGCAGCGCGACGTAGCACTCGACCTCACCGCTCTCGCCGGAGAAGAACGTCACCTCGCGCATCATCTTCGCGGGACCTTGCTTCCATCCAGCGGGCGCCGTCCACGCGAACATGCCCGAGGCCTCGGTCGGCGGCACTTGCGGAGGCGGCGCCGCTTGGGGAGCTTGCGCCGGAGCCTGTTGCGCGGCCGGTTCGTGGGCGTGCTCGTGCGCGCCGCCTTCGTGGAACGAAGCGACGAGCCCTGCGAAGGCCTCGAGCTGCGCCGCGATCACCGCGCGCGGCCCGACCATCTTGAGGAAGCGCGAACGCGGCTCCTCGACGATCAACAGGCCGACCAAGCGCCAGCCATCGCCGGCCGCGTCGCCCGCCATGCCCGTCCAAGTGCCTTCGAAGTCGACGCGCACCGCGGGCTTGTGCAGCCACTCGGTGGTCGGCAGCGCCGCGATCGCCGCCGCATCGAGCGGCCCGAGCGACATCTGCGAGCGCCAACGGTTGATGTTCGATTCGAGCCCGCCGGCCGTGCCGCCGAGCGTCGTGACGTAGCACTCCGCGCGCTCGTCGCCCGCTACGCGCAGGTTGACGTCACGAAACTGCTTGGGCGCGAGTTCGGTCCAGCCTGTGGGCGTCGCCCAGGTGAGGCTCGCCTCGGACATGGGCTCCGTCGCGCCCGCCTTCGCGGCTCCGCCGAAGTCGCCGGCCGAGACGCCGAAGCGCTCCGCATCCGTCGCCTTCCAAGCGACCTCGCGGCCGATCGGTTCGTAGGTGTTTGCCTCGTTCAGCTCCTTGTGATCCGCGCTCGGACCGCAGGCGGCGAGCCAAGCGAGCGCCGTAGCGCAAACCGCCGTGGGTCCCATGCGCCGCGAGCTCGCAGCGACAGTGATTTCGAGGGCCTTGCCACCGCGCCGACGCGCGCCGTCCGTTGCTTTTCTTTGGTGGGTCACGTTGGCGGCAAGACTAGGTGCGCCTACGCACTACCGACGTACACAGCAGGGCGTAGAGGCGTGCGGCGAACTGCTTAGCTCGCGTCGGCGAAGCGCGCAGGTCTCGGCGGGGCGCGCTCTGTCTTCCCCAATGCTCCGCGCGCGGCAGCGCATCACGCCACATCTCGAGCCGACGCCGCTGCGCC
>CAYHRR010000286.1:0-5785 GCA_964358875.1 uncultured Planctomycetaceae bacterium
AAAGAAAAAAGACACCACTGCTATTCTGCTCGCCCGCGCGCTTTTGGAACGCTCGTCGCGACTTCGTGTGCGGAAGAGCAACCGACAACGCAGAGCGCGAAAACGCCCGCGAGACCTTGCCTGAACTGCGACGATTGCATGCCGCGCATTTTGCCGTCCGTCGCGCGCATTGCGCGGTGCGGTGGACGCTCGCGCTTCGAACCGTAGGCTCTGCGACGTGAATCGCACGACCGCCCTCCTCGTCGCCGCGGCGATCCTGCTCGGCCACGCGCTCGCGATCCACAAGACCGCCGGCGGCGAGATCGCGCCGCCCTACGACGTCGCCTACGTCGCCTTTCGCATCGCGCGCAATTTCGTGCAGACGGGTCACTTCGCCTGGGAAACGGGCGTCGCGTCGGGCGACAGCTATCCGTCGCTGGTGTGGATCGGCGTCGCGGCGATCGCGGAGCGTCTGTACCTGCACGTCAATCAGATCTGCCAAGCGCTGAGCATGCTCGCCGCCTTCGCCTGCGTGTTCACGCTCGCGCAGTTCAGCCCGGTGCGCCTTTCGGGAGCGATTGCGCCGCTGCTCTTCGTGGTATCGGGCGGTATCGCCTCGGCGGCGCTCAGCGGCACGGAGACGTCGACGCTGGCCTTCCTCGTACTGTTCGCCTTCCTCGCCTACGAGCGCGGCTGGCGTTGGTGTTTGGGCGTGTCGCTCGCGCTCACGGTCGTCGCGCGGCCGCAAGGCTTGCTGTTCGCGTTGTGCCTCTTGTCGATCGAAGTCGCGCGGCGCGTCTTCGCGAAGAAGGACGCGGCGCCGCGCAAGACGCTATGGCTCGCCTTCGGCGCACCGCTCGCGCTCGCGCTGATCGTCGGCGTCCTGCGACACCAAGCGACCGGCCACTTCGACGATCCCTGGCTCGCGCAGCTGCTCGAACTGAAGCCGCGTGTGGCGCGCGAAGGCGCCTGGTACCTGCTCGACTTCGTGGTCGCCTCCGGCAACGCGCTCTTGTTCGTGTTCCCGCTGTGGTACTTGGCGCGCGGCGTGTTGAGCGGAGTCGGCGCACGCGCTTGCGTGCTGACGCTTGCTTGGGCGACAGCGATCGGGCTCGCCGGCGGCGGCCATTTGCCTTTCTTCGAAGCGTTGACGCCGATCGTCGCGGTGATGCTCGTCGCGGTGCAGGAGGCGATGCAGATCGCGCTCGACTCCAAGCGTCGCGCTTGGCCGAAGGTGACCTGGACCCTGTTCGTGCTCGGCCTGTGCGGCTCGGCCTTGGCGAGCAAGTTCCCCGGCGATCTCGGACCCGTGCCCTTCGAATCCGTGCAGCGCGCGTGGATGACGCCGCGCACCTTGGCGCGCTTCGGTTACGAGGAACCGCTCGGGCGCATGGGGCTCGCCGAGGAGATCTTGGCCACCGAACGACTGCGCGAAATCGGCATCTTCCTGCGCGATCACCTCGATCCGAGCTCGACGGTGCTCTCGCCTTGGCGGGGCGCTATCGGCTACCTCTCGCGCCTGACGGTGATCGATCCGCTCGGCCGCACGACGCCGTCACCGGGGGCCGATCGCACGCGCGCTTGGGAGGGCCTGCCGCGCGCCGATGTCGCGGGTGCGCTCGCGCAACGCCCCGACTACATCGTGCCGACGATTCGTTTCGGGCCCGAAGCGCCGACCGCCTACTCGATCGCGGCGGCCTGGGCCAAGTCGCTCGACAACGAACCGAATGCGAAGCAGCGCTCGACCGGCATCCACTCGCAGCTGATCGGCTACGAGCTGATCACGCTGCCGGTGACGAATCCGTTCCGGCGTCCGGGGACGTTTCCGCGGAGTCAGTTCCAAATGATGCGGCGCCGCGATCTGGGGCTGTCGCCGAAACTGCTCGTCGCGCTCGACGAGCGCGTGTTGACGATCGAACTCGAGCACCGCTCACACGAACAGATCGCCGACCTGCGCGTGCAAGTGCAGGACCGCGCGGGCCAAGTTTGGTCGCTGCGGCCCAACGGCGAATTCGAGCGCCGCCCGCTGCTCTTGGCGCGCACTTCGTTGCTGCTCGTACCGACGGGCGCGCGCCGCATGACGCTGATCCGCGCGCGGATTCCCGCTGAAATCGAAGCGGCCGAGGTGCGCGCGGTGCTGCGCAACCCCGGCGCGCGGGACGATTCGCTGTTCGCCTTCGCCAGCGAAGAGGTCAGCCTCAGCGTGGCGAAGTGAGTCTCACGAGATGCCGTAGCGCTTGAGCTTGCGGTACAGCGTGCTCTTGCCGACTTGCAGCAAGCGCGCAGCCTTGAGCTTGTCGCCGCCGGTCTCCGCGAGCGCGCGTTCGAGGCACTTCATCTCGTAGTGGTCGAGGCTGATCGGATCCTCGAACTTCACTTCGCCCGGGCGAAGCGAACCGCTCGAGCCCATCGAGAAGGCCGAGGCCAACGCGCCCGCGTGCGTGACGACGTGCGTGCCGCCGACCGTGATCTTGGCGGGCTTGGGCGCGGGCATGATCTCGCGCGCGGGCATGTCGCCGCGCATGTCGCGCAGAGCCGGCGCGAGGTCGTCGATGCCGATGACGCTGCCGGTCGTGTGACGGCAGGCACGCTCGATGCACGACTTGAGCTCGCGCACGTTGCCGGGCCACGCATAGCTGTACATGCACTGCAACGCGTCGGGCGCGACTTCGAGCTCGGGCCGTCCGCTGCCGAACATGCGCAGGAAGTGCTTGACCAAGTCGTTGAGGTCGTCGTGGCGTTCGCGCAACGGCGGGACGCCGATCACCGCCGCGCCGAGTTCCTGGGCGAGCTCGGCGTTGAACGAACGACGAGCGACGAGCGCTGCGAGATCGACCTTGGTCGAGGCGATGATGCGCATCTCGACCGTTTCATTGCGCTCGCCGCCGACGCGCGTGACCAAGCCTTCGCGCAACGCGCGCAGCAACTTCTTCTGCGCTGCGGCGGGCATGCTCTCGATGTCCTGCAAGAACACGGTGCCGCGTCCTGCTTGTTGCAGCGCGCCGGGTGCATCGACGAGCGCGTCGGGGAAGGCACCCTTGATCTGGCCGAAGAGCTCGGCCTCGAGGTGCTGCACGGAAAGCCCTGCGCAAGCGACCGGCAGGAACGGACCGTCGCTCGGACCGCTGAAATGCAAAGCGCGAGCGATGTGTTGGCGGCCGGTGCCGACTTCGCCGTGGATCAACACGCAACGACGACCGGCGGCGGCTTCCGTGACCTGCGCGCGGATGCGCGTCAGCGCGTCGCCG
Organism: uncultured Planctomycetaceae bacterium; assembly: GCA_964358875.1. Taxonomy (GTDB): domain Bacteria; phylum Planctomycetota; class UBA1135; order UBA1135; genus CAYHRR01. Next base: position 3,228 of record CAYHRR010000286.1, read on the forward strand.
GGACCGATCAAGCCGGCCGTGCCGTAGACCACGCGCGCGACGTCGAGCAGCACACCGACCTCACGGCGCGGCAACGTGTACTCCTGCAGCCGAATCATCTCGGTCGCAACGCGGCGCTTGCTCGTGTCGAGCAGGATCACGATGCGCAAACCAGGATCGGCGACGCCCGGGCGACCGACCAGCGGCACGACCGAGGCGAGCAGCGAACGCGCGCCGCGGGTGTTGCGCACCGGCAGGTCGAAGCGGTGGCCGTCGCGCTTTTCGGTGTGCGCGTCACGCACGAAGGCCTCGAGGCCGGCGGCGGGCGCGATTTGGCCGAGCGAGCGTCCTTCGACCTCGCCGCTGAACAGATCGCATGCGCCGCGGTCGGCGAAGCGCACGACGCCTTCCTCGTCGACGACGATCACGCCGTCGGGCTTGGCGGCGGCGATGTCGCGCCACACGGCGGCGGCTTCGCTCGAACCGTTCGCGCCGTCGGAGTCACGGCCGCGCTGGCGCTCGTCGGTGAGCCGCCGATTCTGTTCGTCCATCGCACGCAACTGCCCGAGCAGTTCGTCGCGCTCGCGCTTGCGGCGAACGAGTACCTTGAGCACGTGCTCCAGGTTGGGCAGTTCGGACTTGAGCAGGAACACGTCGCAGCCGGCTTCGAAGCCCTTGGGCACGTCGTCGCGCGTCGCGTTCTTGCCGGCCATGGCGATCGGCGTCGCTTGGTATTGCGGCATCTGGCGCATGCGGCGGCAGACCTCGAAGCCTGTGACGCCGGCCGACAGCGTCGCGTCGATCAACAGCAGGTCGAAGCGCGTCTCGCGGGCCGCGCTCAAGGCCTGCGCGCCGTTCTCCGCCACCGTGACGTCGTAACCGGCCTCCTTGAGCCGACTCGTCATCACCAGTCGTGTCGCGGATTCGTCATCGATCAAAAGGACGTGGGTCACCTGCAGCCTCCCCAGGAAAGCGCCGCGCGTGGGCGGCATGGTCGAACGGGATTCGGGAACGGCCCGGCTATCGACAAAAGTTCCGACCGGCTTTTGGGGCTTCTCGGAAAAACTTTCGGAGGCGTGAGCCTCACGCAGCGCGGCGGCGCGGACCTTCGACGACACGGGCGCATGTCATTCGATGGATAGCACTGCTGATGAAATGAACGCGCGCGTCGAGGCGGCGCTCGAGCGGCTCGCGCCGGACTGGGATGCGCTCAAGGTCAGCCATGCGCTGCGGCGTGAGTTCCCGGCCGACATCGCGCGGCGCGCGGCGGAGCTTTGGGAGCTGCGCGGGCGTGCCAAGGCGCGCTTTCCGAGCGGGCAGTTGCGCGCGTTGACACGCAAGGGCCTCGAGCAGGCGACACGCGAAGCCGTGGCGCGTGAACGTGCTCGCCGCATCGTCCGCGCCGTGCCGGGTGCCTTGGTTTTCGACGCGACCTGCGGGCTCGGCGGCGACGCGACGGCGCTCGTCGATGCCGGCGCGCGTGTGCTCGCCGCAGATCTCGACGAAGCGACGGCGCGCTGCGCGAGCACCAATTTGGAGGGCCTCGGTTGCCGCGGCCGTGTGTTGCAGGCCGACGCCGCGTTTCCGCCGCTCGCCGCGCCGTCGGAGGCCTTTTGGCTCGTCGATCCCGATCGGCGCGCCGCCGGACAGCGCTCGCTCGATCCGCGTGATTGGTCGCCGACGCTGCGACGTGTGCTCGCGCTGCTGCCCCGTTTTCGTGGCGCGTGCGTGAAGCTCCCGCCGAGTTTCGACGTGACGCGCCTCGAGGGCGAATTGCCCAGCGAGTTGCGCCGCGCTTGGCAGTGGACGAGTTTCGAGCGCGAGCTGTGCGAGGTCGCGCTGTGGACGGGAGCTGCGCTCGAGGGCGAGTCCGGCGAACACGAGGCCGTCGCGCTGTCCGCAGCGGGGCCGAGCGCGCGCCTTGCGGGCCCGCCGGCGACGGTCGCTGCGCTCGAACCGGAGGCGCTCGGTGCGCTGCGTTGGCTCGCCGATCCCGATCCGGCCGTCGTGCGCGCGGGCTTGCTCGGCAATCTCGCCGCCGAACTCGGCCTGCAACCGCTCGACCCGCACATCGCCTACCTCGGCGGCGAGCACCGCCCTGTGTCCCCCTTCGTGCGAGCCTGGCCGGTGCTCGGCGTCGCACCCGCTGATCGCCGCAAGGTCAGCCTGCTCCTAGGCCGCCTCGACATCGGCGCGGTCGACGTGATGAAGCGCGGACACTCGGAGACGGGCGAGGTCCTCGCGCGCCGTTTTCGCGGTCGGGGCGCTCGCCGCGGCCTGATCGCCTTCGCGCGGCTCGACTCCGGCCACGTCGCGATCGTGCTCGATCCGCGCGGGGAAAGCGCCCCGCCAAGGGTGGGCGATGAGGGATTCGAACCCCCGACTTCCTCCGTGTAAGAGAGGCACTCTACCGCTGAGTTAATCGCCCCCGGTTCAACCGCGGGCCGCTAACGCTATCTTGCTCGCCCCCAATCCTCCACCGATCGGGCGAGCGCGACCGAAAGGGAGCGGCGCCGACGGATCTCCGGAAGGAGGGGGAGCAGGTCGATGCGGCGCTCCGCGAGGAGCTGTAGGTAGGC
>CAYHRR010000287.1:0-5766 GCA_964358875.1 uncultured Planctomycetaceae bacterium
CTTCCCAGCTCAAGGCGTCGTCGAGCAGCTCGAGCGCGCGCGCGGCGTGCGTCGTGAGTTCGGCCTGCGGCACATGGCCCGTGTCGGCCTCGTCGAAGTCGAGACTTGCCTCGCACAGCACGCGCAAATCGAGCAACGCTCCGCGCAACCGCGCGATGCGTTCGGACAAGCCGCCGATGAGCAGCTCCGTCGCCGCGCGGCGCTCTTCCTCGGTCGCGGCTTCGACGAGCGCGAGCACGCCCTCGGCGCGCGTGAGATCGATGCGCCCGTTCTCGAAGGCCCGGCGCGTGAACTCGCCCGCGCGCGCCGCCTCCGCGCCCAGCGCGAGCACGCGCCGCAAGGCCGCGGCGAGCAGCGGCGGCGATCCGGGCAGGTGGAACTCGACGACGTCTTCGCGCGTGTAGGAGTGCGGCCCCGGCATCCACAGCACGAGCGCCGGCTGCGTACCGACACCGTCGTCGAAGCGCGCGCGGAAAACTCCGCGGCGCGCGAGTGCGTCCTCGATCTCGAAGCGACACGTCGCGCGCGCAATCGCCAAGCTCGCCGGTCCCGACACGCGGATCACGCCGCGCGCGCCGCCGCCCGGAGGCGACGCGATGGCGGCGATCGTCGACGACGTTTCCATGTTCGTGAGCGTCGCGCGCTCGCCGCGCCGGCAAGCCGAATTCGCCGTGCGCAGTGCGCGCTCAGTACTTCTTCTTGCTGCCCTTGTCGCTCTTGGTGGGCTTGCTGGGACTGCGGCGTTGCTGCTGTTTCTGCGCGTCCTGCGCGCGCTCCATCAAACGCGCGAACCAGCCCTTGGGTTCGCTGCCCGCCTCGGGGATCGAATCGTCGAGCGGCCAGACCTTCTTGATCAGCGTCTGCTCGACGATGCCGAGCACCGACTGCGTGATCATGTAGAGCGACAGACCGGCGGCGTAGTCGTAGAGGAAGAAGCCCATGAACACGGGCATGAACATCATCATCTTCTGCATGCGCGCAGCCTGCTCGTCGGCGGGCTTGGGCATGGTCATCTGCTGCGCGACCCACAGCACGACCATCAAGATCGGCAGGATGTTGAGCCACTGGATCGTGCCGATGAGCGGCAGGTGCGTGTTGAGGTTGATCTCGAGCAGGTGGTCGGGCCGCGACAGGTCGTTGATCCACAACGCGAACGGCGCCTGACGCAAGTCGAAGCTCGTGCGCAGCGCCGAGAACAGTCCGAAGAAGACCGGGATCTGCACGAACACCGGCAGGCATCCGCCGAGCGGCGGCATCGCGCCCTCCTTGCCCATCAAGGCCTGCTGTTCGCTGCGTTGCTTGCCCGCGTCGTCGGCGTGGCGCTTCTTGATCTCGTCGATCTGCGGCTGCAGGCGCTTCATCTTCTTTTGGAAGCGCGCCATCGAGGTCTGCGAGCGACGGTTGATCGGGAACAACGCGAGACGCACGCAGATCGTCAACAGGATGATCGCGACGCCCCAGTTGCCCACGATGCCGTGGAACATGCCGAGCACCCACAGGAGCACGTTGCCGACGCCCGACATGTCCATGCACAAGAACGAGCCGAGGTCGGAGTCCGCGAGCACTTCGTGGTCGCGCCAATCGGCTTCCATCAACGCGCGGTCCTTCGGTCCGGCGTAGATCGCGTAGGCGTACTTGCGCGTCTCGCCGCGCGGCGGAACGTCGAACTCGAGCACGAGATCGCTGGCCATGAAGCGCCAGTTGTCGGCCGCCTTGTCGGGATGCGTCTTGGCGTAGCCGTCGTCGCGCAAGCGGCGCCAACGCGTCGTGACGATCGAAGCTTGGCTGTAGGGATCGGCTCCGCGCATCAAGTACGCGAAGTACTTGTTGTGAACGCCGGCGAAGCTGACGTCGCCTTCGGGGATCTCGAAACGGCCGGTCACCTCTTTGCCGCGATCGTCACGCGGCACGGACTTGGCGGTCGGCGGCTTGTCCTTCTTCGCGGCCGAATCCTCGCGTGAACGCGCGGCGGCGATGGCCTGGGGCTCGACGTAAAAGCGGTCACCCGATTCGAGCGGCACCACTTCGGCGGGCGTGAACAGGTAGCCGATGCGACGCGTGCCCTCGAGCGCAAGGTTCTCGAGCTCGAGCTCGAGTTGAATGCGGTAGGTGCCGGGTTCGAAGCGCAAGCGCTTGATCAGGCGCACGCCCGAGCCTTGCGCGAGGTCGAACTCGACGCCGGTCGGGTTGGTTTCGTTCGGGATCGGCCGCATGCGCCACAGCGCGCTGTCGATCGGTCCGCGTTCGAGGTCGGTGCTCGAAGCGTCGCTGCGCCACACCATCGAGCCGGTCTTGACCCCGGCGCTGTCGGCCGACGCGAGCAGTGTCGTCCAGTGTTCGGGCGCGAGACGGTCCTCGTCGCGCAAACCGACTTGATCGACGAAGTTGGCGAGCTTGAGCTCGAGCAACTGCGCGCCGCGGTTGGTGAAACGCGCGCGGTACGAGCCCGGCTCGCCGATCGTGCCGATGGTCAACTCGAGCGTGCGCTCGGAGCTCTCACCGATGACTTCGCCGAGCTTCGGCCGATCGTCGACCGGCGCGGGCGTCGGCGTGTTGGTGGGCTGCGTCTGCGCAACTGCAGGCTGTGTGTTCACCGTCGCGGGGCGCGGCGGCGGCTTGGGCATCAACAACTGGAAGGCCAGCAGCACCAGCACCGACAGCGCCAGCGCGATCATCAAACGTTTGTTCAAGGTCGTCCTTTGAAACTCTCGGGCTACTGACCGACGGCCAGGCGTTCGGCGAGAAAAGCGGGCAGCGCGGGCACGGCGCGGATGTGCGCTTGCGCGAGCGCGATGTCGTAATCGAGGCGCACGAAGGTCAGGTTGCGTCCGTCGAACAAGGCGTAGGACAAGCGCGGATCTCCGTCGCGCGGCTGCCCGACCGAGCCGACGTTGACGATCGCGCGGCACTTCTCGAGGTCGCCCATGTCGTAGGGCCCCTCGGTGCTCTTGGGGCGATAGAAGCGCCCGTCCTCGTAGAAAATTCCCGGCACGTGGCTGTGTCCGACGAAGCACACCGGCGAACGTCCCTCGGCGTCCAACGCGCGCATGCGTTCGAAGTTGGCGCGCATCTTCGCCGTGTCCCTAGCATCGCGCGGCAGCATGTATTCACGCACCGGGTCGCGCGGACTGCCGTGCGCGTACATCGCTCCCTGCTCCAAACGCAGCGGCTCGAGCGCCGACAGGAAGTCCCAGAAGTCGTAGCTGACGCTGCGCTCTCCCGCGGCCGCGTTGATCTGCTCGCGCGTCCAATCGATGGCGCGGCGCGCGTTCGGATTGAAGTCCTCGCCCGAACCGAGCAGCGCGAACTCGTGGTTGCCTTGCAAGCACGCGCCGGCTTCGAGACCGAGCGAAGTCGCCGCTTCCGTGCAATGCGCGATCGTCATCGTCAGGCACTCCGCCGGACGCGCGCCGTAGCCGATGATGTCGCCCAAGCACACGAAACGTTGCGCGCCGCGCGCCCGCGCGTCGGCGATAGCGACCTCCAGCGCCGGTTGGTTGCTGTGCAGGTCCGAGATCAGTGCGGTCAGGGGCTGGGTCACGGGGCGATCGTTGCGGTGGCTGCGTCGCGCGACGGGACGCGCCTCCCCTCGGATTCGACCGAAGCGTCGCCTCCGCAGGGCCGGACGGGATCACGGCCGTTCGCGAAGGGCGAGGATTATCGGGAGCGACCCGCGGCGGGGCAAGCGCGAAGCACGCGGCGCGCCGCAACATCGGCCCGTCTGTGCGGGCTCGTGCATTCGAGCGCGGCCCTGCGCCAACGCTGTTCCGCGCTGTCCTGCACGCGCGAACGTGACCGGGCTTTGCGACGGAGCCATGCTGTCGCAGCTGGGCTCGGCAAACCGGCGCTGCACGCCGTGGGCTGTTCCGCTCGGCGTTACCGCGCAGCCGAGGAGCGGCCGGCGAACGCGCTCGCAGCTTGCGGCTGAGCGACCTGGACGATCTCTCGGGGCGCAGGTGCTCGGCGCAACGCCGCAAACGTCAGGCTCGCAGTCGCCGCGAGGGCGCACGCCAAGGTCAGGGGGCTCCCCAGCGCCGACGCCGGCTCACCGAGCGCCACGCTCGGCAGCGCGATGCCCGCGAGCACCAACGCGACGCGCGTCGGTCGCAGCCCGAGTCCTTGCAGTCGATGCGCGAGGTGACGGCGATCTCCGACCCACGGCGCCGAGCCCAGCCCGCTGCGCACGACGACGAGGCGCGCCAAGTCGAACAACGGAAGCGCCAAGGCCGGCCACGCCGTCGGCGTGATCAGGATCAACATGCCGAGCACGTGACTGCCGGCGTCGCCGAGGATCGCGCGCGGTGCTCGGCGCGTACCCCAAGCCATGTTGAACGGCAGGAACGCCGCGAGCGACGCCGCGAACATCGGCGCGGGCCAAGCGAGCGCGAGCACACCGAGCCCGCTCGCCGCTCCGTCGGCGTTGTCGTAGGTGTTGATCGCGTTGAGCGCTACCACGGCTCCGAGCGCGAGCAACGCGAGCATGCCCCACGCTTCGACGTGCAGCGGAGCGGCGACGACGAGCGGCAGACCGAGCACGCACCCGGCGAGAGCTTGACCGAGCACTTTCATCCCCGGCCGCAATCCGTCGGACGTCGCGTCGTCGATCGTGCCGACGACGAAGGCCGTCAACACGCCGCCGAGCGGCCAGAGGGTCGTGTCCGGACCGAGCGCGCGCGCGACCATGTTGCGCAACTCGCGACCCGGCACGAAACCGACCGCGTCGCGACCGACGAGTTCGAGCGCGAGCCACGCCGCGAGCAGTCCGACCACCAGCGCCGCGCCGCCGACCAGCGGCAAGGGCTCGACGTCGCGCTTGCGCAAACTCGTTCCGCCGTCGGTCCAAGCGATGCGCGGCGCGATGCGCACGAACATGAACGTCGCAGCGGCGGTCGCCAGCGCCGCGAGCAGTGCGTTGAACGTGTCGAGGCCGGCGTGGGAAGTCATGAGGGATCCGCTCGAGGTGCATAGATGCCCCGCGCGCGGATGTATTCCAGCACACCGTCAGGAAGCGCGGCGCCGGGATCCTGACCCCGCGCCAAGAGCTCGCGCACCTCCGTCGAAGATTCCGGCGCCGGCGGCGCGCGCACGAGCCCGCGCTCCAAACGCATGTACAGCACCTCTCCGAATTCGCGGCGCAGATGCTCGAGCACGCGCGCGTCCTCGTCGCCGCGCCACACGACGACCGGCTGCACGAGCGCAAGCAAGGCGCGCACCTCGCGCCAGCGTTCGAGCCCGCGCAAGTTGTCCCAGCCGAGCAAGAAGAACAACTCGCACTGCGGCGCGAGCGCAAGGCGGCGCGGCAATTCGCGCAGCGTGTCGATCGTGTAGGACGGGCCGCTGCGCTCGAACTCGAGCTGCGACACGCACCATGTCGGCTCGGCGCGCAACGCGATTTCGAGCATCGCGACGCGGTCGTTGGGCAAGGCGAGAGCGCGCTCCGGTTTGTGCGGCGGTTGCGCCGCAGGCACGAACAGCACGGCGTCGAGCTTGAACGCGCGCTGCGCCTCGCGCGCGACGTGCACATGCCCCGCGTGAACGGGATCGAACGATCCGCCGTACACGCCCAAACGCCGCGCGCCGGAGAGATCGACCTGCCTGCGCGCACTCTCGGCCATTTCGAGCTAGCAGTCCGTTGAAGAAGCCCCGTCGCGAGACAGAGCGTGGTACGGCGAGACAAGGAGCGCGACGGAAAGCGGAGTAGGTGCGGCCTTCGTGGCCGCTGAGCACCACTCTCCTAGCGCGACGCAGGATCGCCGCATCACGCTC
>CAYHRR010000288.1:0-5754 GCA_964358875.1 uncultured Planctomycetaceae bacterium
GCGGATCGACGCGCGACACCGTGAGGATGTATGGCTCGCGCGCCTTGCCGAAACCCTCGGGCGGCAAGTTGCGCGCAATGTGATCGCAGCCGAGCTCGACCACCGCGACGCGCGCCGGATGGGCACCGAGCGCCATCACGACCTCGGCACCGACATACTGACTCGGCACGAGGATGCGCTTCGCGCGCTTCACTTGCTCGCGCGCGGCCGCCGTCATGCGCTCGCCGACGGCGTCGTCGAGATAGCCCGAGCCCTTCAACATGAAAATGCAGTCGAAGATCGTCGCGACCTCGGCCGCGCGCCGCACGGGCAACACGTTCGGCTGCGTGTGGTGAAAAACGTCCGCGCCGCCGACCAGATCATCGACGCCCTTGCCGAAGCGCTTCATCAATCCGGGCAGCCACTTCGAGGGCACGCGCAGGCGCACGAGCTCCGCCCTCGTTCCCGCGAGCCCGAGCTCTGCGCGCGAAAAACGCATCGGCGCGAGCGTGTAGCCGAACAGGCCGAGGTCGCCGTCGAAGCCGAGCTCGATCATCCCGCGCACCAGCTCGCGCGTGTAGCGACCGATGCCCTCGCGATTTTGCAACGCAGGGCGGTAATCGAGGCCGACTCGCATGCGCGCTGTCTAACCGAAGGGGAGCTGCGCCGACAACCACGCGCCCAGCGCGAAGAGCAGCGGGCCGCCGAGCCAGCGCCACGCCGGACCGAGCGCCAATCCCGCGCGCAACAGCGTGAATGCGGCCGCGAGCGCGACGAAGGCCTCCGTCGCAAAGGTCGTCATGCCCGCGCCCTCGATGCCGAACTTCGGAACGGCCCAGAAATTTGCGCCGATGTTCAACGCGACTGCGAGCACCGCAATCCACAGCATCGCCACGTTCTTGCCCAGCGCCGTCAACGCTGTGAGGAGCATCGAGCCCGCGTAGATCGCGACCGTCGCGCACAACAGCCACTTCAAACTCGCGCTCGCGGCGCCGAAGCCGGGCCTGAACAGCTCGAGCAGCTCGTGCGTCCACGGCCACACGAGTCCGCACGCCAGCCCCGACAACGCGAACAACGGCGCCGCGAGTTTCGACAGCGCCGGCCCGAGATCGCCCGCGACTTGACGGCGTTTGAGCCACGGCAGCACGCTGAGCGACGTGTACTGCGCGAGCATGATCGTCCACGACATCGCGCGCACCGCGACGTTGTAGTGGCCGAGCTCGCCCTCCGGTCGCAACGCGCGGATGAACACGTTGTCGACGTAGAAATAAGTCTGCGAACACAGCGCCGCGAGACCGAGCGGCAACGCTTCGCGGAACACGCCGCTCTCGGGCACGACCGTTCCCACGACGCGCGGCAAGTGCGCCTGCGCCGCGCGATGCAACAGCACATTCGCGACGGTGCTGCCCAGTGCGACGGCGACGAGGAACAGCGCGGGACGTTGCACGTCGAGCGTCACGAGCACGCCGACGTTCGCGAGGCTGAGCGTGCTCGCGATCGCGCGCATCTTCACCGGCACGTCCCAGGCGATCTTGTTGCGGAAGACCGTCGCCGAAAGTTCGAGCACGTGGGTCACGGGATAGAAGGCCGCGAGCACGATCCAGGCGGCGTCGGGCTCGCTCGAACCGAAGGCGATCGCGGCGGTCAACGCGACGCCGACGAGACCTGCGTACAAACGGATGCGGCGCGCCGAAGCGAGCACGCCGAGCAAGCGCTCCGGACTCGCGGCTGTGCGTTGCACCGCGACCGGACCGGTGCCCATACCGGCGAGCGAATCGAGCCAGGCGAACAGCGCGATGTAGAAGGTGAAGCGGTCGAAATCGGACGGCGCGAGCTTCAGCGCGGCAAGAAACAGGATCGCAAGCGTGCAGCCGGCGCCCCAGAAACGCCCGACGACTTGCAGAGCCGTGCCGCGCCAAACGGCGCGCGGAACGCTGGAATTCGCGGGTTCGAGCTCGTCGGTCGTCACGCAGTTCACGTTGGAGGAGCGACGCACGAAAGTCCAGGCGCTTCCCGAGCGCGCACGAGGTTCGCACGATGCTCGCGATGGACGAAGGCGGACGAGCGCGGCGCGTGTTCTCGTTGCGCGTGCGGCTCGCCGCAGTGATCGGCGCGCTCTACGTGCCGTACTTGGTCGCCCTGTGCATGGGCCATCTCACGTCGTGCGACAGTTGCCGCGCCGCGTGGGTGGCGCGCTTTGCAGTGTTGCCGGGCTTCGCTCCGGCGCAGATGTGTCATGCGATCGTCGCGCGGTGGTTCGCCGTGCAAAGCGACGCGCCGGTACTCGTGACGGCAGCACTGTTCACTTTGCTCGCGATCGTCGTGCTCGCATGGGTGGCGCGGCTCGGGCTCGCAGCGTTCATTTGGGTCGTCGGCTTGACGTTGCTCGCGTCGAGCATCGCGACGGTGCTGCTGGTGCAGTTGTTCGCGATGTAACTGCCCCTGCGAATCGGAGCACGCTCACTCGAACGAGGTCGTCGCGGCGTCGAGCCGCATCTCGACCGTCGCTTGTCGCTGCGAAAACGCACGGCTACGATTCCGCGCCGTTCGCGCTGGTCGCGCTCGAAACCGCAATGCGCCTTCGATTTTTTGCCGCTGCGTTGTTGGTGCTCGCGGCTTGTTCCAAGGACGACCGGCCGTCGAGCGTGCCGACGACAGCGACAGCGCCGCCGAACATCGTGTTGATCGTCGTCGACACGCTGCGCGCGGACCACGCCGACTCGGCGCTCGGCCGCGCGGCGATGCCGAACCTCGAACGCCTTGCGCGCGACGGCGTGCGCTTCGAGCGCGCCTTCAGTCACGTTCCGATGACCTTGCCGTCGCACGTTTCGCTGTTTTCCTCGCGCTATCCGCTCGATTCCGGCGTGCGGCTCAACGGCCAGCGCGTCGGCGGCGAACTGCCGATGTTCTCGGGATGGCTCGCGCAGCACGGCTATCGCAGCCAAGCCGTCGTCAGCTTGGCGACCTTGTGGCCGCTCGAAAAAGGCGCGAGCATCGATCGCGGCTTCGCGGACTTTGCCTACGACGCCGAGATCGATTGCACGCCGGCTGAACGCGTCAACGCCGAGCTCGCGACGTTGCTCGACGGGCCGAAGTCCGGTCCGCTGTTTCTTTTTGCGCACTACTCCGATCCGCACGATCCCTACAGCGCGCATGGGAGCGCGAACCACACCGTCGAAGTGCTGTTCGACGGCAAGCCCGTGCAGAGCGTGTCGATTTCCGAAGTCGGATTCCTGCGCGCGCCACTGAGGCTTCCGTCAGGTCGTCGCGCGCTCGAACTGCGCGGCACCACACCGTTCCGCATTCGCATGCTCGAAGTTCGTTCGATGAGCGCGCTCATGCCCACCGAGTTCAACGATGGTGCGCTGCATCGCGATCTGCCGCACGCGTCGATCGACGTGTCGAATTCCGGCGGCGCGGCGCTCGAGTGCGAGTTGTGGCTGTGGCTCGAAGACGCGTTGACCAGCGCAGAAAGCGCCGCACGCTACCGGCTCGAGTGCGAGTACGCCGACCGCGAAATCGGGCTGTTTCTCGACGATTTGGCGCGTCGCGGACTGTACGACTCGAGCCTGATCGTGCTGACCTCGGACCACGGCGAGGCGCTGGGCGAGCACGGCCACGTCGGTCACGTCGTCGACGTCTACGACGAGTCGCTGCGCGTGCCTCTGATCATCAAGGTGCCGCGCGGAAGTCCGGCGCGCGCGCGGCTCGAAGGCGTGAAGCACGTCACGGCGCGCTTGATCGACGTCGTGCCGACGATGCTCGACCTCGCGGGACTGCCGGAGCTACCCGGGCAGGCTGGGGCCTCGTTGTTGAGCAAGTCCTCGCGCGTCGTCTTCGCGGAGACTCACGCTCCGCTCGCGCCGCGCACGCAAGTGGCTCTGCGCGACGAACGCTTCAAGCTGATCTTCGAGCCGCAGGCCGAGACCTTTGCGATGTTCGATCTCGCCGAAGATCCGGGCGAAACGCGCGACGTCTTCAGCGCGCGCGGCGCCGAACGCATCGAGTGGCAAGCGAAGCTGCGCGATCTCGGCCGTCGCGCGCTCGCGACGCAAGCAGCGCCCGATCCGGCGGCGCTGCGCGCGCTGAACGCACTGGGCTATTGAGCGTCGCGCGTCGCGAGCGAATTGCCGCGCAGCGCCCGGTACACGAGCGCGCTCCCGAGCCCCTCGAGTTCCACGCGCTTCCAGTAGCTCAAGCCGCACTTCGCCAGCACGCGCAGCGACGCGCTGTTGTCTTCGGCAGCGCGCCCGACGATGCACTCGAGCGCATGGACGTCGAAACCATGGCGAACACACGCGCGCGCCGCTTCCGTCGCGTAGCCGCGACCCCAGTGAGCGCGCAGCAAGCGATAGCCGATATCGACCTCCCCGGAGGCGTCGCGCTTCAGCCCGCACCAACCGAGAAACGCTCCGCTCTCGCGCAGAACAGCGGCCCAGCGCCCGAATCCGTTGCGGCGATAGTCGGAGTACGTTTCGAGGAAGCGCCGCGCATCGTCGAGAGACGCGAAGGCGACGTCGCCGGTGAAGCGCAACACTTCGGGATCGGCGTTGAGTTCGAACACCGCTTGCGCGTCGTCCGGCGTGAGCTCGCGCAGATCGATGCGCTCGGTCTGCAGGATCGTCGCGGAAGCCATCGAGGTCGCGAAGCCTAGCAGCTCGTTGAAAAGGCCCGGACTACGGCAGTGCGTGGTGCGGCGATCCCGCGTCGCGCTAGGAAGGCCGCCGCGGCTTCGCTTTCCGTCGCACTTTTTGTCTCACCGCACCACGTTCTGTCTCGCGATGGCGCTTCTTCAACGGAGTGCCGGCTTCGGCTTCGTCGAGCACGAGCGCCCGTTCGAGTTGCGGCGGTTCTCGCGCGCGGCGTGCCGGCGATCAGCTGCTGAGCTCGAGGCGTTGCGCGCGGCTAGTCGCGCGATGCGCGCCGACTGTGGAGCAGAACCGCAGACGCGCACACCGCTCGCGCGCGCCAACGCGGCGATGCGAGGCTCGCTTGCGGTCCCGGCCGCTGACTAGACTCCGCAGCCCGCCGGACGGCGCGACGCGCACGCGCTCCACGTTCGTCGGACCGCACACGCGCTTCCATGCAACAGCCCAGAATTCGAATTCGGCTCAGCGAAGCGCTGCGACTCAGCGACCTGCAACTGACGCTGATTTGGGCGGGCATCGTCGGGTTCGCGGGCGCTTCGACGTCGGTGCTGTTCCGCAAGGCGGCGCTGTTCGTGCAGCAATTGCTGTGGCGTCACGAAGGCGAACTCGTGCGCGCGGCCGACGGCATCCCGTGGTGGCAGCGCCTGTTGATTCCCGCGCTCGGCGGGCTCGCAGCCGGCTGGGTGATCGGTTTCGGCGCGCGCATCGCCAAGGGCGAACCTTCGACCGATTTCATGGAAGCCGTGTCGCTTCGCGACGGGTCGATCCCCGTGAAGCCAAGCCTGATCAAGAGCTTTTCGTCGCTGCTCAGCGTCGCTTCGGGCGGCTCGATCGGTCGCGAGGGCGCGATGGCGCAACTCGCGTCGATGCTGGCCTCGTGGTTCGGTCGACTGCGCGGATTGCCCTTGCCGCGCCAACGCTTGCTCGTCGCCTGCGGCGCCGCAGCGGGCATCGCATCGGCCTACAACGCGCCGCTCGCCGGCGCGTTGTTCGTGGCGGAGATCGTGCTCGGCTCGATCGCGATGGAGAGCCTCGGGCCGTTGGTGTTCTCGTCGGTGGTCGCGACGATCACGACACGGCAATTGCTCGGACAAGGGCCGCTGTTCGACATCCCGCAGTTCCACCT
>CAYHRR010000289.1:0-5724 GCA_964358875.1 uncultured Planctomycetaceae bacterium
ACTGCCCGAGGAGGGCGCGAGCAACCCGCTGATGCAACCGAGCGTCGTCGACTTGCCGGCGCCGTTGGGACCGAGCAGTCCGAAGATCTCGCCCGCGCGCGCAGTGAACGACACGGCGTCGACGGCGAGCGTGTCGCCGTAGCGCTTGGTCAGGGATTCGACTTCGATCACGATCGGTAGCTCCGCGCAGTGGGTGTCGCGGCGCGCCGCGGTCCTTCGCGCCAATTCGCTTTCGTGCCGAATCCACTCATGTTCGCGGCGAGTTCGTGCGCGCGCATCACGCCGGCAGCGCACGCACGGCGTCGACGAGTCGTTCGGCGTCACCGGCCAGCAACGTTCGCGGATCGAGGAGCAGCGCGTCGTCCTGAATGCGCACGAACACCGGCGGATTCGCGCGACGCAGAAGCCGCGCGAGTTGCGCTGCGCCTATCCGCGCGTGCACGAACTTGACCACGAAGGTCGGCAAGAACACACCGGGCGCGCTGCCGCTGCCGGGCTGGGATTGCTCGGGCACCACCGTCGCACGGCCATCGCGCACACCGTTGAGTGCGAGCGCGAGCGCTTCGGCGCGCGGCCGCAGTTCCTCGGCCGTCGCGCACATCAAGGCGCGCGTCGGCAACTCGGCGCCGCGACCGGCGAGGTACAGCTCGAGCGTCTTCTCCAAGCCCGCGATGGTCACCTTGTCGAGGCGCAGCGCGCGGTACACGGGGTTCTTGCGCAGCGCCGCGATCACCGCGCGCTTGCCGACGATCAATCCGGCCTGCGGCCCGCCGAGCAGCTTGTCGCCCGAGAACGTGACCACGTCGACGCCGCTGGCGACGGCGGCGCGGACGCGCGGCTCGTCGGCGAGCGCGTCCGGCAACGGCGCGAGACCTTCGAGGTCGAGCAAGCCCGAGCCGAGATCGAACGCGCAGGGCAGGCCTTTTTCCGCCGCGAGACGCGCGAGTTCCGCCGGACCGACTTCTTCGGTGAAGCCCTGAACACGGAAGTTCGAGGTGTGCACCTTCATCAACAAGCAGGTGCGCGCGCCGAGCGCGTCGGCGTAGTCCGCGATGCGCGTGCGGTTGGTCGTGCCGACCTCGCGCAGCACGACGCCCGCGCGCTCCATCACTGCCGGAACGCGGAACGAGCCGCCGATTTCGACGAGTTCGCCGCGACTGACGACGACTTCGTCGCGCACACCGCGCTCGAGAAACGTGTTGAGCAGCAAGTAGACGGCCGCTGCGTTGTTGTTGACGACGATCGCCGCTTCGGCGCCGGTCAAGCGGCGGAGCAGCAGCGACAGTCGATCGTCGCGTTGGTTGCGCTCGCCGCTCTCGCGGTCGACTTCGAGCACGCAGTAGGAGCGAGCGATGGCCCCCATCGCGTCGGCGGCCTCCGGGTGCAGCGGCGCGCGACCGAGCCCTGTGTGCAGCACGACGCCGGTCGCGTTGACGGCGCGGACGAGCCCCGCGCGCTGCTCGCGCTCGCTCGCTTCTTTCGCCGCGCGCGCGAGCGATCCGTTGGCGAGCCGCTCGGAAAGGCGCGCGGCATCGAGCGTCCCGGCCTTGATCTCCGCGCGCCAACGCTCGATCAGCTCGCGCACGACTTCGAGCGCGAATTCGCGCGGCACGGTGCGCAGGACCTCGCTCGTGCGCGGATCGTGCAGCACTTCCTCGACCGAGGGCAACAAACGAAAAGCATCGGAACGCGGATCGGCCTTCGGCGTCATGGCGCGATTGTACGGCGTCGCCGCCGCTATCATCCGCCGCGTGGAACAGAACTGGCGCATGCGTCGACCTGACCCGGCTTGTGTGCGCGAGTTCACTTCGCGCAACGGCGTGCCCGAGGTCGTCGCGCGTTTCCTCGCCAATCGCGGCCATCTTCCCGGCGAAAGCTCGACGCGGCACCTCGAGGCGAACCTCAACACGCTGCACGATCCGAACGATTTGCCCGGCATGCGCGCGGCGGTCGAGCGCATCGCGCGCGCGGTCGAACTGGGCGAAACGATCCTGGTCCACGGCGATTACGACGTCGACGGCGTTACCGGCACCGTGCTGTTGATGCGTTTGTTCAAGCTAATCGGCGCGCGCGCGCAGTGGCACATCCCGCACCGCATGACCGATGGCTATTCCTTCGGAGCGCACTCGATCGCGCGCGCCGCCGAGACCGGCGCGAAGCTCATGATCAGCGTCGACAACGGCACCTCGGCGGGCGAGACGATCACGGCGCTCGCAGCGCTCGGCGTCGACACGATCGTCACCGATCACCACGAACCGCCGCGCGGCGCGCTTCCGCCGGCGGTGGCGATCGTCAACGCGAAGCTCGCGGGCTCGACCTATCCGTTCCGCGAACTGTGCGGCGCCGGCGTCGCCTTCAAGCTCGCTTGGGGCGTCGCGCAACACCTGAGCGGCGCGCGGCGCGTGCGCGAGGACTTGAAGCTGTTCCTCACCGACGCCATGGCCTACGTCGCGATCGCGACGGTGTGCGACGTCGTTCCGTTGATCAGCGAGAATCGCATCCTCGCGCGACGCGGGCTCGCGGCGCTCGAAGCGACGTCCAACATCGGCCTGCGCGCGCTGCTCGAAACCAGCGGTTTGGGCAGCGGCAAGCTCGTGGCCGAGGACGTCGGCTTCAAACTCGGTCCGCGCCTCAACGCAGCCGGACGCTTGGCGAGCGCGGCCTTGGCCGTCGATCTTTTGCTCAGCGACGATCCGCTGCGTGCGCGCGCACTTGCGGGCGAACTCGAGGCGCTCAACGACGAGCGGCGGCGCATCGAAGGCGCGATTTCTGCGGAAGCGATGGTGCTTGCGCGCGAATACGAGGACGTGAACGCGCATCCCGTGCTCGTGCTCGCCGGAGAAGGTTGGCATCCGGGCGTCGTCGGCATCGTCGCGTCACGCGTCGTCGGTCGCTTCAAGCGACCTGCGCTCGTGATCGGACTCGAAGGCACACGCGGTCGCGGCAGCGCGCGTTCGGTCGACGGCTTCGACGTGCTCGAGTCGATGCACGGCGCGAGCATTCACTTCGTGCGCTACGGCGGTCACGCGCAGGCGGCCGGTTGCGAGCTCGAGCGCGGGAACATCGGCGCGGCGCGCGACGCGATCAACGCACGAGCGCGCGCGATGTTGAAGGACGGCGTCGTGGAACCGAGCGCGCTGTGGATCGATGCCGAACTCGCGCTCGCGCACATGCTGCCCGAGACGATGGCGCACCTCGATCGCCTCGAGCCTTTCGGCGCGCAGAACGAAAAGCCCGTGCTCGTCGCGCTGGACGTGCGCCTGGCCGAAGCTCCGCGCATCGTCGGCGACGATCGCACGCACATGATCCTCAAGGTGCGCCAAGGCGAGCGCGTGATGAAGGCGATGGCCTTCGGCATGGCGGCGCGCGCCGGCGAGTTGAAGCTCGGCGCGGCGTTGCACCTCGTCTACACGCCGCGCTGGAACACGTTTCGCGGCGAGCGCAACCTCGAATTGTTGCTGCTCGATTTTCGAGTCGGCGCGCTACCGGTGATGTGAAACGGCGCGAGCTCTTGGCGCGGCGGACGCGCTCAGAGGTCGAGCTCCGTGGCCAGCGCGAGTACGCCGCCGAGCGCCGGCCACGAGTGCTCGAGCTTCAATTCCACGGTGTCGACGAGCCATAAGATCGGCGCTTGCTCGAGGTCGCGTCCGGCAACCACGACGCGAATGCACTCGGAACGCTCGACCGGCGCGAGACAGTTCGCCGGGCCCGGCAACGCGACGCTGCTGACGCGGACGCTGCCCTCACTCGTTGCCGACACGACATGCACTGCGCGCTCGTTCCTGCCGACGGCTGCGATCACATCGGCCGCAGGCAGGTAGACCGGCGTCGCGAGGCGCAGCGGTGTGTCCATGCGGGCCGCGATCGCAGCCGCGCGCACGTCGATCACGGCGCAACCGTGCTCGCTTCCGTCGAAGGCACAAGCGCGGCGCGCGTCCGCGTCCGCAAAGCACAGTGCGCCGACGCCTCCTTCGGCAAAGCACTCCAAACGCGCTCGCACGGCGGACGCCTTGTCGTCGACGTCGAGAGAAACCACGAGCACGCGCGAGCAGCCACGGTCGGCGACGATCACGCAATCGTCCTCTTCCGACGCGGCAATCCAGGCGATTTCAGCCGGCTCCTTGCCAAGCGCGATGTCGAAGCGCACGTGCAGATCACCCGGCCGCAGCGCGACAAGGCGCGCTCCGCCTTCCAATCCGGCGAGCGCGACCGTGATCGTCTCGTGTTCGAACTCAGCGGCGAGCGCCGTGATGCGCGCGCCCTGCGGCGCCGTGTACACAGCTGCCGTCGTGGCGCGCAAAAGATCGACGCGCCACACGCTTCGCTCACTCGCGATGAACGTGCCTTCGTCCGTCGCCGTGATGAAGTTGGGCAGCGCCGGGAGCTTCAGCGTCTTCGTGCGTCGCTCGCCCGCGACCTCGACGATCCACACGTTTTCCGCGTCGGCGCTGCGGCCGATCGCGACCACGCGCTTGCCGTCCGGCGTGACGCGCAGTGCGGCGAACTCGCCGAAATCGGCGCGCACACCGAGCGAGCGCTGCGCGACGATGCTCGCCTTGGCGCGATCGACTTCGATCTCGGCGAGACCGGTCGACGTGCCTGACGTGTAGGCGTAGTAGAGCTTCTCCGCGCGCAAGCCCGCCGCGAGCGCGAGCACGGTGGCGATGACGTGTGCGAGCTTCATCGCACGGATCGTACGCCTCGACTAGCGGCAGCGCGCGGCCAGCGCAGCACGCTCGCGCGCGTCGTCGCACAGGCGCACGAGCAACTCGCGCCGCTCGCGCACCGTCAGCAGCGTTGCCGCCTCCGCAGCGAGCGTCGCGAGCCAATCCGCGCGCTGTTTCGCACGCAACTCCGTGCGAATTCGCCCGCCGCCGAATTCCGAAAAGGCCACCGTCGGCAGGCGCGAACGCACCAAGCCGCGCGCTTTCAGGATGTCGTGCTAGCTCGCCAGGTTGACGAGTTTGAGCGCGACGCAGTCGTGCGACTCGGGCGTTTGGATCATTACGTTCGCCAACGTCGTGCGCGGCAGCCACGCGCCGCAGCGCAAGAGCTGCGCGAGTGCGAGCGCCAGCGAAGCGAGCCCGCGGCGGCGCACATCGCGGAGGTGCTCGCGCGCGAGCCACGCCGACAGCGCTTCGAAGTCGTCGAGTTCGCGCGTGACGAGCACGGATTCGGCACCGCCGTGCCGTTCGAACAACGCGACGAGCGGCGGCGTGGCGAGGCCCTGCGCCTGCAGATGACACATCAAGTTCCAATGCCGCGCCGCGCTGCTCGTGCTGCGCGGATGCGTGAAGCGCACGCGCCAAGCTTCGAATGCGGCGGGTGCGAAGCGCCGCACGAGCAATTGGCCCGTGCCCGCACCACGCGGCTTTTCGTGCTGCTTTCCGTCGGCGTCGACGGTTCCCGGCAAGGGCAAGCTATAGCTGTCGCCGAGCTGCAGCGCGCGATCTGCGGTGACGAGCCGCGGAGGCACGGCGAAAAAATCGTCGGGCGCGCTCGCGCCGAGCGCTTCGAGCCCGGGAACGTCGCTCGCGAGCTTCACGAATTCAGCAACCTTGGCGGCCATTTCGAGCGGCGCAGCTTACTTCGCCACTTCGATCGATGCTGCGGCGGCGCTTGCTTCGCTGCGGCGCGTGCTCGAAGATCCGCGCCCGGAGCCCGCACGACATGCCGCGACTTTTCTTGCTCGATGGAACCGCCCTCGCCTACCGCGCGCACTTC
>CAYHRR010000290.1:0-5718 GCA_964358875.1 uncultured Planctomycetaceae bacterium
GGCGGCGGCGCGCTGCAGCGCGGGCGGGGCGGGCGCCACCGCGCCGCCTACCACGAGCTGCGCGCGCGCACGACGCGCAGTCCGATGGTCGCGTCGGTGCGCTTCACTTCTGAGCCGCGCGAAAGCGACATGCCTGCGATCGTGGCGCGCGCCGCAGTGCTCGTTCACATCAGCCCGGGCGAGCTGACTCCGGTGACGCCGCTCGAAGCGCTGGCGGCCGGCTGCGCCGTCGTCGCGAGCCGCACGCCGGTCTTGGTCGAAGCGCTCGGAGCCGACGGCGCACGCTGGATCGACGCGCCGAACGTCGATGCGCATGCAACTGCACGCGGCGTCGATGGGCCAGCGTCTGCGCCCAACGTCGATGCGCTCGCGGCGGCCATCGAAGCGGCCCTGCGCGACGCGCGCGATCCTCTGCACAGTGCCGCGCGCGCGCGCCGCGCTGCGCCGTTCACCTGGCAACGCCATGCGAGCTTGACCATGACGGCTTGGCGCACGATCCTCGCGCAGCACTGATGCCGTCGCTTCCACTTCGGACATGCAGCCCATGAGCGCCCCGCCCTTCCACCACGCGTTTCCTGTGACCGACCTCGCCGCGACGCGTCGTTTCTACGGCGAGTTGCTCGGCTGCCGCGAAGGGCGCAGCGCGCCGCGCTGGGTCGACTTCGATTTTTTCGGCCACCAGATCAGCGCGCACAAGGTCGACGGTGCGTTGCCCAAGGCGGCGCTCAATCCGGTCGACGGCGATGACGTGCCCGTGCCGCACTTCGGAGCGATCCTCGAGTGGAACGCTTGGCACGCACTCGCCGAGCGCTTGCGCGCGAGCGGCGTGCGCTTCGGCATCGAACCGCACATTCGCTTCAAGGGCCAAGTCGGCGAGCAGGCGACGATGTTCTTGCTCGATCCGAGCGGCAACGCGCTCGAGTTCAAGAGCTTCCAGGATCCGACGCGCGTGTTCGCGCGCTGATCGATTCCGCGCGTGTTCGCGCGCGCAGCGATGCGGCGCACAGTGCAACGAGGCCGACCGCTCCACCGAGCCGTCGGCCTCGCCTTGCAATGACGCGCTCAGGTTCGCGCGTCTAGTTGCACCACGTGAAGTGCAGCGCGTTCGACAGTCCCGTCGACGACGGACTCAACGGATCGCGCGACCAATACTGCGCGTACAGCGTGTCGCCGACGCCGACGCTTTCCGACGCCGTGTACGCGTGCGAGAAGAAGAAGTCGTAGGTGCCGGTGCAGTTGTTGCCCGGGGCGCCGCTGCCGGCAACTTGCAATGCCGTGCGCACGAGCGGAAGCGCGACGCAGCGCATGCCGCCTTGGAACGAAGTGCTGGCGATAGCCGTGCCCCAGAACAGGATGCCGTTCTGCAAATTGAGCGTCTGCGAGCAGACCACGTGGAAGTCGTCGAGTCCGCTGAGGGTCGGGTGACCCGTGTACGAAATCGCGGGCGTGCATCCGAGGCTGTTGACCTTGCCGTTGCAGTACACGACCGGATCCGCGCAGTAGACCGGCAAACACGTGGTCTCGACGCGCGTGCGCATGTCGGTGACGCAGGTCGGATGGAAGTAGGTCGTGATGTTCGACGTGCCGCCCGAGCACAGGTGGCAATAGCTCATGATCGTGCCCTGGTTCGTGCACACCTGCGCGGTCTGGCACGAGCCGAAGTAGCCCGACGGCGCGCATTGATCGAGCGGCGGACAATAGGAGTGCGTGTGCTTCGACCCGAAGTTGTGGCCGACTTCGTGCGCCAGCACCATGAAGTCCCAGTTCGTGGGCCGCACCGCGATCGGGAAGATCGTCTGGCCGTTGATGTTGCCGCACACCGAGAAGTTGTAGGTGCCGTTGCACAAGCCGGGCAGCCACGCGACTCCGCCGCCGAGCGACGCTCCCGACAAGAAGCAGCCGAGATGGCCGCCGCTCGGCACGTTGTTCTGCCACGCGGCGCGGAACTCGCTGAGCAGCGTTCCCGCAGTGCCGCCGTTCTCCTGCGCGACCCAAGGGTCGGCGGCGGTCGTATAGAACATCACGTACGGGTAGGTCAGCACGGTGCGGATCTGTTCCTCGTAGCGATAGCTCGCCCACGCGAGCAACGACGTCACGTAGCTCGTCTGCGTGGCCAAGTTGTTCCACCGCTGGAAGAGCTGATAGTCGGTCTCGACGGCGACCTTGCACTCGTACAGCTGCGTGGTCAGGAACTGCGGTCCGCTGAGCGCGCGCTGCGTCGGTCCGCTCGTGCTCGGCGACACACTCGGCGGCACAGGCAACGAATCTGCGTCGCAGTAGCTGCCGATGCCGACGCCCGCAGCGCCGTAGCTCGCGTCGTCGACCCACACGAAGCGGCCGGCGTCCGGCACCAAGTGAAACTGCTCGCCGTCGCGGCGCACCCAGCCCATGCAGCCGGTGTGCGAGAACGAGAGCGCGACTTCGGAGTCGCTCGAACCGACGACATGGCCCATCCACACACTGAGATCGAGCGCGTCGAGCAAGCCCGGCGCCGCGACGTTGTCGACGAAGAACTCGAACTTGCAGCGCGCGAGATCGACGCGCGTCAACTCGAGGTCGAGCGCAGCTCCGCCGGGCAGTGCGACGCCGCGCAGCACGGTGTCGCCGCGCGCCGCGAGATCGATGATCGAATTGGTGTCGACTTCGACGTCGAGCGTGCCGAGCGCGGGGTTGCGCGCGACGACCTTGAACGGCGAGCGCAGGTCGGAGGCGGCGGCGGTGCTCGCGAGCAGCACGGCGCACGCGAGCGGAAGTACGAGGTTGCGCATAGGGGCGAATTCGCGGCTGGGATCGGGATCAGGTTCGGGATCGGATCGATGCGGCCCGCGCCACCGGGGCGCGCGAACCAAAGATGCGCCCTAGAGGACGAAGCGCGGGCTGCGATTGTTTCACGGAAGGCCGGCTCGCGCGTGGGCCGAGCGCAGGTCCGTCCGCGCCGCGCAGCTTGTTACGACGCCGCTGACGAGCTACCACGCTCGCCTTCGACCCGGTTTTTCTCCTTCCGCCACCACCGACACCCACCATCACGACACCCATGAAGCTCCTTCCCATCCTCGTTGCGGCGACGGTTCTGCCGCTTGCCCTGTTCAGCGCCGCCCCGACCTCGGCCGCCTCCAACGTCGCACCCGATGCTGCCGCGTACACCGTCGACGGCGGGCACTCGAGCGTCGTGTTCCGCATCCAGCACTTCGTCGCGCCGTTCTGGGGCCGCTTCAACAAGGTCTCGGGCACCATCAACTTCGATTCGAAGGCGCCCGAGAAGTCGACGGTCGAGATCGCGATCGACACGGCCAGCGTCGACACCAACGACGCCGAGCGCGACAAGCACCTGACCAGCCAGAGTTTTTTCAGCGCCAAGGAGTTCCCCACGATCACCTTCAAGTCGAACAAGGTCGTGAAGTCCGGCGACAAGCTCGCGGTCAGCGGCGACATGACGATGCACGGCACGACCAAGCCGGTGACGGCCGAAGTGACGATCGTCGGCGAAGGCGACACCATGCCGCAGATGGGCTACCGCGCCGGCTTCGAAGCCACCTTCTCGATCAAGCGCAGCGAATTCGGCATCAAGGAGTACGTGCCGAACATCAGCGACGACGTGAAGATCATCGTCGCGCTCGAGTGCGCCAAGACGAAGTAGGCCGCAGGCTGAGTATCGCGCGGCCCGTCGCACGCAATGCGACGGGCCGCGCGCGTTTCGTCGCAGTCGGACATGAGCGCTGCGCCGTCAATCGCACGCTCGCTGGGCGTGCGCCGCTCGTCCGACACGCGCGCTCGTCAGACCTGCGCGTAGGGTCAGCCTCGCGCAACTTCCCAGGCAAGCGCGGCCCGCGTGAGTGAAGTGCGAAGCGCCGGCCGAGTGCGCACGTCGCACCCGCGCGCTCGGGCGCGACTCACGGCACGTCGATAGTCGCGCGCACGGTCTCGCCGGCCGTCACGGCGACTTCGCGCGTCGGTCGACCTTGCAAGGACTCGTACCAGCGCTCGACGACGATGCGCCACGTGCCGCCGGCGAGTCCGGTGATCCGCGCGTGCCCGCGGCCGTCGAGTTGCGCCGTGCGTTGCATCCGTCCGCCGGGTTTGCCCTTTTCGTCGGTCAACCGCTGCGCCGTCACGCGCGTGCGCGGCGAACGACCGTCGGAGGTGGTCACTTCGAGCTCGATCACGGCAGCGCGCTTGAGCACCACGTCGACATCGGTGCGCAGCTCGTCGACGGCGATCTTGACGATCGCGCTGCGCTGCGACTGGTACTCGTCGTGCTCGACTTGCACGGCGACTTCGACGCCCGCGGGCACGCCGCGTAGCTCGTAACCGCCGTCGGGGCCGCTCTGCACCGCGGGCGACGCACTGCGGTACGGCGCAAAGGACTTGCCGTCGCGCGCGCGTGGATCGTCGACGAAGCGACCGAGCGCGATGCGCGCGCCGACGATCGCGGCACCCTGCGGCGTCGTCACGCGACCGGAGATCGTCGAGTGCGGCAGCTCGATGTCGAATTCGCGGTCGAGCCCGTCGAAGGCCAGGCTCAGCGTGTGCGCGACGACGCGCGCGGTGTGCGTCACGCTGATCGTCCACTGGCCCGCGCCGAGCTCGGCGATGACGTAGCGGCCCTGCGCATCCGTGATCGCGGTCAGCAGATTGCTGCCGCCGCGCTGCCCTCCGTCGCTGCCGCGCGGATTCGAATTGAATTCCAAACGCGCGCCGACGAGGGCGACACCGCCGTCGCGCACACGTCCGCGCAGCGTGCCGTGCGCCGCAGCCGTCAACGCAACTTGCGCGACCTCGCCGTCGACGATGTCTTGCGTGCGCGAAGCACCTTCGCGTTCCGCGCGCGTGCGCGGCGCTCCCACGCGCTCGTCGACGATCGAGAAGCGAAACGGACCGGGCGTCAAGTGCTCGATCAACGCGTGGCCGGTCGAGTCCGTGCTGTGTGTGCGTTCGACGTAGCGCAAGCGCTCGACGCGCGACGCATCCTGCGCCAACACGGCGCGGGCATGCACAACCGCGCCGACGACCGGCTTTCCAAATGTGTCGAGCACCGCCACGTCGGCGGAGGCGCCCTGCAGCAACGTCACGTCGATGGGCGCGAGCTCGTCCGCGCTGAACACGAGTTCGAACAACTCCGACGGCGGCCGCTCGTCGTGCGCGACGCAGCCCGTGCCGCGCGCGCCGTCGCTCGCGTACAGCGTGGCGATGCCGTCGGCTCCGCTTTCGCGGCTGCGCAGGCGCCGCGCTCGATCGCTGTCGGACGTTTGGCCGGTCGGCGCGGAACCGTCGTCGCCGCTCTGCAGTTCGACGCTGACGCGCGCACCCTCGACGGGCGCACGCGTTTGCGCGTCGAGCACGCGCACGCGCGCCGTCGCGAGCGGTTCGAGCAGCAGCGTTCCGAGGTCTGTATCCCCGCCCGGCGCCGCGTTCTTCTTGGCGCTGTCGACCGCGCGAAAACCGCGCGAGCGCACGTACACGCCGACCAACTCGTCCTGCCCGATGCGTTCGGCCGTCGTCTCGCGCACGCGCCCGTCATCGAGCACCGTCGTACGCGACTCGACGCTGCGCGTCTCGCCGTCGGCTCCGGTGACGACGACGCGCGCTCCGACATCGCCGAGCGCCGCGCCGTCGCGTGCGTTTTGCGGCCGAAACACGAGCGAAGTGAACAAACCCACGCGCAGCTCGGCGTCGCGCTCACCGGCGATGACGTCGAGCGAACCGTTCAAGCTCGTGCCC
>CAYHRR010000291.1:0-5705 GCA_964358875.1 uncultured Planctomycetaceae bacterium
GCTGCGCGACGGCGGGATCATTCGGCCCGGTTTCTCGGCCGAACTCGACGAACTGCTGCAGATCGCCGGCGACGGCAAGTCGTGGATGGCGCGCTTCCAAGCCGACGAAATCGCGCGCACCGGCCTCGCCGGCCTGAAGATCGGCTTCAACTCGGTCTTCGGTTACTACATCGAGGTGCCGCGCGGGCAATCCGAGCGCGCGCCCGCGAGCTACATCCGCAAGCAGACCGTCAAGAACGCCGAGCGCTACATCACGCCCGAGCTCAAGGAGTTCGAGGGCAAGGTGCTCAAGGCCGAAGAGCGCTCGCGCGATCTCGAGTACGCGATCTTCGGCGAGCTGCGTGACGAAGTCGCGCGCCACCTCGGCCGCATTCTCGACACGGCGAGCGCGCTCGCGATGCTCGACGTGCTCGCGTCGCTCGCGCAACGCGCTGCCGAGAATCGCTACATCGCGCCGCAGCTCGACAACGGCGACCTGCTCGCGATCGAGGACGGTCGCCATCCCGTGATCGAGCGCATGCCGGGCGCCGAGGCCTTCGTGCCCAACGACAGCGTGCTCGATCGCGAAGAGCGCCGCATCACGATCCTCACCGGTCCGAACATGGCCGGTAAGTCGACCTACATCCGCCAGACGGCGTTGATCGTGCTGCTCGCACAAATCGGTTCGTTCGTCCCCGCGCGCAAAGCCAAGATCGGCGTCGTCGATCGCATCTTCACGCGCGTCGGCGCTGCCGACGACATCAGTCGCAACGCGTCGACCTTCATGGTCGAGATGGTCGAGGTCGCCAACATCTTGAACAACGCGACGGCGCGTTCGTTGGTCGTGCTCGACGAAGTCGGGCGCGGCACGAGCACCTTCGACGGCCTCGCGCTCGCCTGGGCGATCGTCGAACACGTGCACGAAAAAATCGGCTGCCGCACGCTGTTCGCCACGCACTACCACAACTCACGGAGCTCGCGCAGCGCCTGCCCGGCGTGTGCAACAAGAACGTCGCCGTGCGCGAGTGGCAGGACGAGATCGTGTTCCTGCACAAGATCGTCGAAGGCGGCACCGATCGCTCCTACGGCATCCACGTCGCACGCCTCGCCGGCGTCCCGCGCGACTTGCTCGATCGAGCCAAGCAGATCCTGCGCGACCTCGAATCCGACAACGACGACCTCGTCCCGCGCATCAGTTCGCACGCCGCCGGAGCCTCGAATCGCTCGGCGCAGCTCTCGCTCTTCGCCACGCCGCCGTCGAAACTCGAAGCCGAGTTGCAAAAGCTCGACCCCGACCGCCTCTCGCCGCTCGAAGCGCTGCTCGAACTGAAGCGACTGCGCGAGATGCTGTGAGCGATCGGGGCGGTGCGCGCACGCCGCGTGTCGCAGATCTAGGGCTTGGCTCGAGCCTTGGGCGCCCGCAGTCCTTCGATGATTTGCACGAGGATCGGGCGGCGCTTGCCGGTGCGCGGCGGCGGGAAGCGCTCGAGGTGGTCGAGGTAGTGCGCGGCGACGGCGCGCCATTCGTCGTCCGTCACCGCGAGCACACGCTTGCCGTCGGCATCGCTCGATGAAAACGGCCGAACGCCGTTCACGACACCGATCGGCGTCGGCGCGTTGCGTTCCGTGAGGATGCGCTCGCGCATGCGTTCGTCGAACACGACGAACGAATCGGCGAAACGCACGATCGATCGGTTGAGCGCAAGTTCGATGCGAACGGCGTGCTCGCCGCTCTTGCGTTCCGAAGCGGAGCGCGAGGTGCGCTCGTCGCGGCGCATTCGCGCATAAAGCAGCGCTTGTTGCGGGCCGCCTTCGCGCAACGCGAGCGCGTGGCCTCGCCATCCGCCGCGAGCGAGCGCCGGGTAACTCGCGCAGGCCATGTCGAACAAGTTCCAGTCGTGCAGCGCCACGGTTCCGCCGATGTCGCGCACGAGTCGCGCCATGAAGCCGTGCGCCGCTTCGTTGCCGAGCGCATACAGCACGTGATCGAACTCGCGCGCAGCGAGCGTCGCGGCCGAGCGCGTCTTGCGGCCGAGGTAGTCGCCACCTTCGCGCCCCGGCTCGACGAAGACCTCGAGTTCACACGCGTCGCGAATTCGCGCTGCCGAGCCCTGGGCGCCTTCACTCCCCGGCTCGACGAAAACCGCCGGTTTGCAGGCCGATTCGAGCTGCGCCGCCAAGCGCAACACTCCGTCGCCGATGGCGGAGTGCGCTTCGGCCGGCGTCGTGACGAGCGCGAGCTTCATCGTGCCGCGCGCACCACGGTCAACTCCAGGTCGTCAAGATCTCGACGCCGTCCGGACCGAGGTACAGCGTGTGCTCGGTCTGCGCGACCATCACGCCGTCGGCCTCGACCAGCGGCGGATAACGCATCAACGAACCTTGGCGCGCGAGCTTGGTCAGCGTGTCCTCGACGACCGCCGGGTCGTGCTGCTTGAAGTAGCGCCGCGCGATCGGGAGCCCGCGCCAAGCCTCGATGTCGCGCAGCAAGTCCTTGTCGAGCCCCTTCGCGCGCATCGGCGGCCGCACCATCATGAACACCTCGGCCTTGCCGCGTTCGGTGATGTAGCCCTTGCCGGTACACGCGAACGGTTCGATCGCGAACACCATGCCGCTCTTCAAGCGCCCGCCGCCGGCTTCGGCTTGGTTGGGAATCTGCGGCGGCGTGTGCACTTTCCAACGACCGAGTCCATGGCCGGTCAAGTTGCGCACCGGTTGAAAGCCGGCCTTCATGATCGTGCGTTCGATCGCGCCGCCGAGCTCGCCGACACCGACTCCGTCACCGACCGTGGCGATCGCGGCGGCGAGTGCGTCGCTCGACGCCTTGATCAACGACTTCCAGCGGCCGTCCTTCGAGAGGTCGACGCTGGCCGCGGTGTCCGCGACATAACCGTCGACGTGCACGCCGAAGTCGACCTTGACGCAGTCGCCTTCCTCGTAGCGCGTCGTGTCGTCGACCGAAGTGCAGTAGTGCGCCGCGATCGAGTTGCGCGACGACTGCGCGGGAAAGCCCGGCTCGCCGCCGCGCTCGCGAATCATCGCCTCGACGGTCTCGAGGATGTGGCGGATCTCGACGCCGGGCTGCACCGCGGTGCGCGCCCACTCGCGGCATTCCGCGGCGATGCGACCGGCGCGGCGGAAACAGTCGAGGGCGTGCTTGTCGGTCGGGGCGATCATGGGGCGCGGAGGATACGGGCGCAGAGCCTGCGACGGCAATCGCGCGAAGGGCCGTCGCCGGGTGACGACGAGTTCGCGCTCGACCTTCGCGGCGCGCAGTGTGTCCTCGCGAAAAGCGCGTGCGCGGAGCTGTTCTCCGCGCGGACCGCGTGGCGCCGGCGGTCGCAGCGCGCTGCGCCGCACGAGCACTTGCTCGACGAACACGGGCCCGCGACCGGGAAGTAATTTCGCAGTGGTGTGCAGCGCCGCGCTCGTTCGGACGAAGAATGCGCCGCCTATGAACGCCGCTTCCCTGCTCGTCGGTTGCCTGGGCGCCGCAGCGTGCTTCGCGGGCGCTTGTCGCACGGAGCGCGTCGACACACCCGCGGGCCTCGCGCTCGCGCAGCCGATTTCCTTGGCGACGCAGCGCGCTTGGCGCGTGGTCGCCGGCGGCAAGGCTTGCGGTTTCGTCGTGCGTTTCGCGGCTGCCGAGGCGCCTGACGACGCGAGCCGCCACTTCTACAGCGTGCGCAACGAGCTTCAGCAGGAACTCGGTTGCATCGACGGTCTCGGCCGCGCATGGCGCTACGAGATCCACGCGCGCGAGCCCGCCTTCGTCGGCACCGGAAGTGTCGCGCAAGGTGTGCGCGCGATCTTGAGTCTCGACGCGACGGCGGAGCTGCGTGAGATCGCGATCGGGGAAAACGCGGCCGCTCCGCGTCGGAATTGAGCCGGAACGGCGCCTTCGATCCCGAGCGTGACGCGCGGCGCGCACGAGTTTTGGTTTGGCTTCAGGCGCGCAGTACGAGGCGGCGAAAACCTCTCCGGCCCAGGCCGTAACCCCCACGCGCCCCTCACCCCGCTACGCCCCCATGATCAAGCTGGCAGCCGGCGAATACCTCGGTTCCTACCGCGTCCGCGAATTCCTCGCGCGAGGCGGTTTCGGACTCGTTTACCTCGCGACCGACCCCAAGGGGGAAACGGTCGCGCTCAAAATCGGCGACATCGCGGGCGGTGGACGCTACGTGACGCGCTTCATGGACGTGACGAGCGATCGTCGCCCTGAAGGCATCAGTCCCGATGAAACGCCCGCCGAGGCGATCTTCTTTCGCAAGGAAGGCGCGCGCATCGACTTCCTCGACGCGCAAGAGATCGACTCGATGGTGAAGAGCGAAGGTGCACTGCTGCGCCGCGCTCGCCATCAGAACCTGGTCGGCGTGCGCGACGTGTTCTTGCACGAAGGCCGCAGCGTCGCGGTGATGGATTACGTGCGCGGCAAAACGCTGCGCGAGAAGATCCGCGCGCTCGAAGGCATCCGCCTCAATTGGTTCCTCACCTTGGCGCGCGCGCTGCAGAAGCTCGCCAAGGGCGGCGAGCTCGCTTACCACGGCGACCTCAAGCCCGAGAACATCATCGTCAAACCCTCGGGCGCGGTGGTGATGATCGATCCCGCGTTGCGCGGCGAAGAGCGCAACATCATCACGACGACGCCGCACTACAACCCACTGCTCCTGCGCGACCAAAAGGCCGACGTCATGGGCATCGGCGTGATGCTGTACGAGATCCTCACCGGCGTGTTGCCCTTTGACGAAGTGCCCTGGCAGTACGCCGGCCGCGAACAAGGCGGCGACGTCGAGCGCCTCTCGCTTTCCTACTTCCTCAGCTACCCGCCGCCGCGCGATCTCAACCCGAACACGCCCGAGCCGCTGGCCAAGATCATCTACCGCTGCTTGACGGTGATGGATTACGGCTTGGCCGAGCTCGAACAGGATCTCGTCGACTTCCTGCGCCGCGACTGAGCGCAGGCCTAGTCCGCTCGAAACGAAGCGAGCCGCCCCTATCGGGCGGCTCGCGTTGTTTTCGGCGGACGTCGCGGCGTGCGCGCGTCGTCGTCGCGCTCAGCGCAGCGCGGCTTTCGCCGTGCGACCTGCGGCGAGGCGTTGATCACCGAGCTTCTCGGCGGCGGCGTGCGTCGAGATCTTTTGCTCGCGCGCGATGCTGAACACCTGCTTGAGGTTGTCGTACACGCGATCGATCTTCGCGATGGCCTTGGCCTCGTCGTAACCGCCCGGGAGCATTTCCATCGACACGTTGATGATGCCGCCGGCGTTGATCACGTAGTCGGGCGTGTAGACGATGCCGTTCTGCTTGAGCACGTCGGCGTGCTTGGGCTCCATCAACTGGTTGTTGGCGGCGCCCGCGATGGCCTTGCACTTGAGCTTGGGAATCGTCGTGTCGTTGAGCGTCGCGCCGCGCGCGCAGGGCGAGTACACGTCGCAGGCGGTGTCGAGGTGCTTGGCATCGGCGACGACTTCGTAGCCGTGCTTGCGGCTCAAGTCCGCGACGCGCACTTCGTTGATGTCGCAGATGATCACGTGCGCGCCGGCTTCTTTGAGCAGCTCGGCCAAGCGTCCGCCGACCGCGCCGACGCCTTGGATCAAGATGCGCTTGCCCTTGAACGACGGTGAACCGAAGGCTTCTTCGAGAGCGGCGCGCACGCCGTGGAAGCAACCGCGCGCGGTGTAGGGACTGGGATTGCCCGAGCCGCCGGCGTCGCGCGACAGGCCCGT
>CAYHRR010000292.1:0-5700 GCA_964358875.1 uncultured Planctomycetaceae bacterium
AGTCGCGGAAGCCCTCGGCCACCTGGGCCGCGAGCTCGCGCGTGGGGGTGAGGACCAGCGCGCGGATGGGCCGCCGCTTGGTGGCCGCGGTCGAGACCGCGGAGAGCCGCTGCAGGATCGGCAGCGCGAAGGCGGCCGTCTTGCCGGTGCCGGTTGCGGCCTGTCCGAGCAAGTCGCGTCCCGCGAGGAGCAGCGGAATCGACTCGCGCTGGATCGGCGTCGGCTCTTCGTAGCCGAGCGTGGCCAGGGTCGTCAGCAGTTCGGGTTCGATGCCGAGCGCGCCGAAGCCCGTCGTCTCGATGTTCGCAGCAGTTTCAGTTTGGGTCATCTTGAGTCTTTCCACCCTGTGGGCGAACCGCACAGAATCGCACGCCGCCGCCGAAAGCGCGAACGAGTTTTTGGTCCGAGCTCGGTCCACGCTCGGCTCACAGAGCTCCGCAGCTCGCATCGCGCCACCGCGAAAACGCGCCGAAAAGTGCCTTGCCGAGGTCGCTGGTGCGGAAGGCGGGACTCGAACCCGCACGCCTTGCGGCACAAGATCCTAAGTCTTGCGCGTCTGCCAATTTCGCCACTTCCGCGTGGCGCGCCATCGTAACGAGCTCTCGGCGTCGGTCACGGGCGAGCCCCTTGCTCAGCGCGATCGTGACGTAGCGCACTGCGCGCGCTGCGAGAGCGCTGACCGCGGCGCCGTTCCGATCGACGTCGAGCGGCCTCAGCTCGACAAGCGCTGTGCCGCCGCGCGTCGTTCTTCGGCGACTTCGGCGTTGATGCGCTCGAGGCCGTCCTCGAAGTGCGCGAGTTGCTCGGGCGAATACGCGGCGCGGTCGAGGCCGTGCTTGTGTCGAAAGGCCTTCAAGAAGTGATTGCGCTGACGGTCGAGCGCGTCCTGGCGCTCGATCCACTCGCGCAAGTGCGCGCGGATCTCTAAGTGCGTTCGCACGTTGTCGATCACCGGCGCGGCCGATGGTGCGTTCGACGGCCACAGTTGCGCGAAGATCTCCGCGCCGCGCGGCGTCAGCTCCAGTTCGACTGCGGCCTCTGCGCCGAGCCCGCAGCGACCTGTCGAATCCACGGCCGGCGCAGCGAAAACGCCGCCGGCGGCTTGCGCGGCGCGCGAACGGAACACGGCCTCTTGCAAGAACTCCTCAGCGAGCGCGAGGCGTCGCGCGTCGCCACGGCGCTCGTCGTCAGCGGAGCCTTCGAGCCCGGCCACCGGCTCACCAGTGCTGCTCGAAGGCCGCGCTCAAGGCTTTGGCGACGTTCGCGGGATCTTGGCCTTCGATGTCGTGGCGTTGGATCATCGACACGAGCTTGCCGTCCTTCATCAGCGCGATCTGCGGCGAACTCGGACGGTACGGCGCCCAGAACGAACGTGCCTTGGCGACAGCGTCGGTCTCCATGCCGGCGAAAACCGTGTAGACGTTCGCGGGCTTTTTCGTGGCGTGTTGCAGCGCGAGACGCAGGCCCGGACGCGCGCCGCCGGCAGCGCAACCGCAGACGGAATTGACGAAGACGAGCGCCGTGCCGGGCTGCTTCATCGCCGCCTCGACCTCCGCGGGCGTCCGCAGTTCCTTGACCCCCAAGCGGGTCACTTCGTCGCGCATCGGCTGAACCATTTCGGGGTCGTACATCGGAGTTCGTTCGCTTCTGGAGTCGTGGAGGCGGAGGTTCGGGGCGCGGGAGTCTAACCCCAACGAGAGCTTTTTCAGCCCGAGCCTCGCGCGCCTCGCAACTAGGCTGCGCCGCCGAACGGGCTCCACCGATGCGCATCGCCGCCTACGTCTATCCCGGTTGGCATCCGATCGCCGAGCGCGACGCGAGCTTCCATCCGGGCTTCACCGAGTGGGAATTGGTCGAGGCTTGTCGGCCGCGTTTCGAAGGTCATGCGCAACCGCGCGTGCCGCTGCTCGGTCGCTACGACGATCGCGATCCGCATGAGGTCGGCCGGCGCGTGAAGCTCGCGCGCGAGCACGGCGTCGACGCCTTCGTGTGGGGTTTCTTTTGGTGCCGCGGTAAGCGCGTGTTCCAGGACGCGCTCGAACTCGGCTTCCTCGGATCGAGCGAAGGACGTGAGGCGCCGTTCGCATTGATGTGGGCCAATCGCATGCCGCGGCGCGTGTTGCCGGTGACGCGCGCGGACTTGCCGGTGATCGACGAAGCACGGCGCGTGAATTCCGACGTCGACGATTTCGTCGCGCTGATCGAGTACGCAGGCGAGCGCTACTTCACGCGCGACAACTATGTGCGCGTCGAGGAGCGCTCGTACTTCTCGATCTTCGACGCGAGCTTCTTTCTGCGCGAGCTCGGGCTCGCTGCTGCGACGGAAGCGTTGCGTCGTGCGCGCGCGCGTTTGCGCGAAAGCGGCCTGCGCGACGTGCATTTCGCCGCAATCGAGCCGGGCAGCGACGTCATCGCTCACTTGCGCGAGGTCGGCTTCGACAGCGTCACGAACTACGTGTTGTTGCCCGATTGGAAGGGGCCGTTCCTGCAGGACTACGCGGACGAAGCGGCGAAGCGCGCGGCGACGTGGCCCGAACTCGCGCGCGCGTCGGGCTTGCCGTACATGCCGTCGGTTTCGCCGGGCTGGGACGCATCGCCGCGTGGCGCCGACTTCGGCAACGCGCGCCCGACGAAGTACCCCTGGTGGCCCGTCGTCGTCGGCGAACATCCGGAGCTCTTCCGCGCAGCGTTGTCGCGCGCGCTGCGCTTCAGCGCGGAGCACGGGCGCGCCGACGACCTCGTGTTCATCGCGTCGCTCAACGAATGGAGCGAAGGCCACACGCTCGAACCGGACGCACGCTTCGGACTCGCGTGGCTCGAAGCCGTGCGAGAAGCGCGGCGCGGTGGTCACGCCTGAATTCGGTCTCGCCGAGATCCGCAGGCGCTCGCGGCACTGTTCGCGTGGCGCCGACGCCACGCTCGCACTTCACACCGTCGGCCGAGCGACGCGCCGCCCGCAGGCTGTGAAAAAGCCCGGGAAGTAGCGCTTTTCGACTTCCAGCGCGCGGCGTGAGCGTTCGGCGTAGGTGAGCTCCAGCGCGAACAACGCCTCGAGTTCGCCGAGCGGTTGGAAGCGGTTGATGCTCGTGCTCTCGAGCGCGATTCCGGCGCTGGTGAACCAAGCGACCGTTTCCCGCAGCGTGTGCTGCGTTTCGTGCGGGTGCAGCACTTGATCGCGGAACCACGAGCGCATGAGCGTCTCGTCGTATTGGCGCACCGTGTCGATCTCGCGGTAGCGGCGGAAGGCGGCGTCTTCGCCCTCGCGCGCGGCGAGTCCTTGCAACGCATCGAGGAACACGCGCCGACCGGGCGCGTGGTAGAGCCCGATGTACAGGTGCCCGGCCGGCGCGACGAATGAGGCTGCATGGCGCACGCCGCCGGCCGCGTCTCCGGTGTGGTGAAGAACACCCATGCTGAGCACGAGGTCGAAGGGCTCGTCGTGCTTGAAGTCGAAGAGATCGCTCTCGATGAAGCGCGTTCGCTGCTGCACTCCCGAAAGCCGCGCGACCTCGCGCGCGCGCTCCAACGCCGGCGCGCAGAAATCGACGGCGGTCATCTCGACGCCGTAATGCTGCGCGAGCGAATTCGTCAGCCAACCCGCGCCACAACCCAACTCCAGCGCGCGACGCACTCCACCGCGCGACAACAGCGCGTGCAGGTCCGGGTAGGTCGCGCCGACAGGATTCGCCTGCACCGCGGCACTCGCTGATTCGACGCCGGTGTGGAAGTTGAACGGCAAGCCCGCATAGAAGGCGCGCACGCGCTCGGCGACGGCGACGCGTGCATCACGCTGCTGAGCCGCCGCATCGCCATGCTGCGTCTCGCCTGTGGTGTCGCTCGGGCCGTTTTCCATTCCGCTTCGGTCGTTCATCGTCCTTGATCGCATCCAGGCTCGGACTTCGAGCCGGCCACGTGGGCACGCTCAATACAGCGGATAGATGTTGGGCGGAGTGCCGGAGCCGCCTCGGTCTTTGCCGCGAAATAGGCCGCGGATCCAAGCGATCACGCGAGCAAGACGACTCACAGCACGCGGCGGTGCTCCGTCGGTGTCAGGGCCTGCAGGGACATTCATGGTCGGAGCTTAACCCACGTCATGGAGTTCGGCCGAGTGGCTTGCGTGAACATCTCGTTCGCGCGTCAGTTCGAGAGCGCTCCGCCGATCGCGGTGGGCGAGACCTCGCAATGCGAGCGCTAGTGCCGCGCCGCCCCACGCGAGCGGGCCGCTCGCTGCGGCCGCGATTGCGAGTGCGACGAACGAACTGGTCGACAAGTGCGCGGCGCGCCGAGCGAGGCGCGCTTGTGCTGCGCGGCAGTCGACGCAATGACGCGTGTGCAGTGTCCAGCGGTCGAATTTCGCTTCCTGTGTCAGCACCCCGCGCGCGCCGACCTCGCGCAATCCGACCGCGCCCGGCCGATCGGCGGCATGCTGCTCGACCCACTCGCGATAGCGCAACACCAACGGATCACTGCTGCGCAGCGGCGCCCACATCTTGGCCAACGACTCGCGCGACCCGTCGATCTCCTGCGCTTGCCCGCGCACGACGGCCATGTCCTCTTCGAGCAAGTAGCACTGGTTCACGTGCTCCAACCAGCGCGGCCGCTTGCGGTCTTTCGCAGACCACAGGTTGCCGTACGCGCGGTAGAGCATGCGGCAGCCGCCGGCGTCCGTCGGAATCGAGTACAGCGCGAGTCCGGAGATCAACTGCGGGTCTTCGAACTCCGACACGAAGTGCACGAGGTTGGGCGCGCGGAACTCGACGCCTGCTCGGCGCAAACCGCTCGTGCGCGGCGCTTGCTCTAGACCGAGCGTGCGGAAGTTCGCCACGAAACCGGCCGGCCCCGCACTGTCGATCTTGATCTCCAGCGGTCCGGCCAAGCGTCGATCGCCGCCGCCGCGCGTTCCGGAGTGCGCGACATGGATGTGAGCGACGTCGAGCACGTTCTCGATGAAGTAGTCCTGGCCGTAAGGCAGGTCCATCGTGAAGTCGATCGTGTGCACCGACGGATGCTCGAGCCCCGCGACGGTCGGCAGACCGTGCGAGGCTTCACGTCCGGGTGCGCCGCACCACACCCAGACCACTCCTTGCTCGACGCGAATCGGCACGGACTGAGCGCAAGCGCGCTCGGGGAGCGCAACGCCTTTGGTCTGTTGCGGTGCATCGACACACCGACCCGTCCGATCGAAACGCCAGCCGTGATAGAGGCACTCCAACGTGCCGTCGCGAACGCGGCCGTCCGAAAGCCGCGCGCTGCGGTGTGGGCAGCGATCGACCAGCGCGGTCGGCGCGCCGGCGGCATCGAGGAACAAGGCCAGCGCGCGGCCCAAGACGCTCACTCGTTCGACGCGGCCGGGTTCCAAGTCGCGGCGAAACGCCACGGGAAACCAGTGCGCGGCGAAGTTCGAGGCGGACTCGGACGCGGCCGTCTGCGGGTCGGTGGAAATCATGCTGCCTTCGAGGTCGCTTCGATCAACGCTTGTCACGCGCGCCTCGCGCGCGCGCCGACGCGCTTCTCGATCGCTTGCGCGAGTGCCGCCGCGATCACTTGGTTCCCGAGGTCATTGTGGTGGCCATTGTCGTAGAGCTCGCTCGCATCGATGCCGTGCTCGCGCGAGTAGTTGAGCAGCACCGGCGCGGTGTCGAGAGTGTCCACTCCGAGCGACGCGAGGTGATCGAGCTTCGACGTGAGGCCCGGGAAATC
>CAYHRR010000293.1:0-5696 GCA_964358875.1 uncultured Planctomycetaceae bacterium
AGCAAGGAGGAGCGAGCGATGGACGTCATCGGACATTTGCGGCGGCAGTTGGCTTACGACGATTGGGCCAACCGCGAGACCTTGGCGTCGGTGCGCAGTGCCTCCGCGCCGACGGCGGTCGCGCTGCTCGCGCACCTGATTTCCGCGGAAGCGCTGTGGCTCGATCGCATGGCGCACAAGCCGCAGGTCCACGCGGTCTGGCCGAAATGGACGCTCGACGAATGCGCGCAGCGCCTCGACGAACTCGGCACGGCCTGGAAGAACTTCCTGCGCTTCCTCGAACCGCAGGCGCTCGAGACGTCGATCAGCTACGTCAACACCAAGGGCGCGCACTACCAGTCGAGCGTGCGCGACATCGTCAGCCACGTGCTCCATCACGCGAGCTACCACCGCGGTCAAATCGCCGCTGCGCTGCGCGCCGCCGGTGCGACGCCCGCCTACACCGACTTCATCCACGCCGTGCGCGAAGGTTGTCTCGACGCGGGCGGGGACTGAGCGCGACTCGCGGTCTGCGTGCGACGGCGTCAGCGCTCCTCTAAACGCTCAACGGCCGGTGCGCGATGCACCGACCGTTGCTCGTCGAACTTCCGCGTCGTTCGAATTGCTTCAGCGTCTCACGGCAAGATCGGGATCTTGATGCCGTTGGTGAGTTGGATGTTCTGCGGCGGCAGGAAGCCGTTGTCGCGTCCCCAATACTGCGCGTAGATGTACATGCCCGGCGTCAGGCCCCAGGTCGTCATCAGCGAGTGGCGGAAGACGTAGGAGTACATGCCGTCGCACGGAATGCCCGGGTAGGGATTCGAGTACGACGTCTGCACCGGCGTGCGGATCGGATTGGCGATGCACAGCGTTCCGCCGTGGAACGGAACGGCTTGCGTCGAGGTCGACCAGATCATGATGCCGTTCTGATTCGGCAGCAGGTTGACGCCGACGATGTTGAGGTAGTCGCTGATCGACACGCTCGCGCAGCCGCCGAAGCTGATGTAAGGCACGCAACCCGAGGAGTTCGTCTTGCCGACGCAGTAGTTCGACGGGTACTCGGCGTTGCCGAGCACGCTGCGCACGCGCCCGCCGTCGACTGCGTTGCCGTCCCAAAACGGCGTTGCCGCCAGCACGTCGCCGAAGCCGTCGTTGTTGAGATCGCCGGCGGAGGCGACGGCGAAGCCCATCTGATCGTTGTTCGCATAGCCGGTAATGGTCGTCAGCACGTTTCCTGTCGCGCCCGAAACCACCGTCGCGAGGCCCGCATTGGTGTACGGCGCCCAGTCCGAGGCGGTCGCGCCGCAGATCAAATCGCCCCGACCGTCGCCGTCGAAGTCCGACACTCCGGCGACGGTCCAGCCCAGCGAGTCGTGAGCCGCCAGCGAAACGTCGCACAACAAAACGCCGGTGATCGGCGACCACACGCGCACGCGGCCCGAGTCGGAAGCGCCGACCGAACTGAACGGTTCGCCGAACGCGATCTCGGGCCTGCCGTCGAAATCGATGTCCGGAATCGCCGCCACCGAATAGCCGAACCAACCGGCGCTGACCGCTCCGGTCTTGGTGATCAAGATCGTGCCGCTCGTCGCGCCGGACACGACGTAGCCACGCCCCGCGTCGAAGCCGCCCGCGTCGTTGTAGGGCGCGCCGACGAGCAGATCGCCGCGACCGTCGCCGTTGACGTCGCTGATGCCGCACAAGGCCGAGCCGAACTTGTCGAAGGCGACTTGACCGACGTAGGTGCGCAGCACGCTCGTCGGCGCAGCTCCCGAATAGATGTAGACGACGCCGCAGTCGTTGCCGACCACGCCCGAATCGCCGAAGGGCTTGCTCGCGGCGAAATCCGGAAAGCCGTCGAAGTTGACGTCGCGCACGCCGGTGACGCGGTAGCCGAGCTGATCGCCGAGCGCACTGCCCGCGCTCTTGCCGAGCAACGCGCCGTTCGCTCCCGAGTACACGTAGACCGCGCCGGCGTCGGTGAGCCCGAACAGCCCGTCGTACTGCGGCGCGCCGACGACGAAATCGCCGACGCCGTCGCCGTTGATGTCGCCGATGCCCGCGACGCTAAAGCCGAACAGGTCGCCGGAGTGCTCGCCGCCGACCTCGTAGAGGAAGGTGCCGTACTTCATCGAGTACACGAGCGCGCGTCCCGAGTCCGCCTGCGCGCCGAGTCCGTGCCGCGCGCCGACGACGATGTCCGCTACGCCGTCGGCGTCCACGTCACCGATCGAGGCGACGGCGCTGCCGAATTGCTCGGACAGCGTGCTGCCGATGTCGTAGAGCGGCGCCTGTGCGCGGGCGAATGCTGTGACTACGAGAACGCCGAAACTAGCTGCTGAAAACGAGCGCATCGCGCTTCCTCCGAATGCTGGTGCGAGGCTCGACCGTCAGGCCGAGCGGGGTTGTTCACACACTGGCAATCCGGCGCGCCGCCGCGCCGTTACGGCGACGGAGCGAATTGCCGCGCACTACTTCGCGCAGCTCGCGCTCGGGACGCTGCGCTCGGGCAACGCGCCGGCCGCCGCGTACAGCGGATTCGAAAACGTTTCGTTGTCCGACCAATTGTTGCCGTCGGAGCACGTGCGGCACGGCGTGAGGTCGCGCAGGCAACCTGTGCGCCGCCGCAATTCGTTCGCGCGTTCGCCGTGGTAGAGCGCATCGATCGAGTGCTCCATCACGTTGCCGAGTACCAGGTCCATGTTCGTGTCGAGGTTGCAGGGACTGAGCACGCCGCGCCAATCGATCATCAAGTAGCGCACGTCCCACACGTTGCATTTGTGCGCCGCGATCAACGGGTCCGCTGTCTTGCCGCCGTAACTCAACACGCGCTTCATCAACACGCGATCGTCGGGGCCGAGGCACGGCAACCACTGCGCGAGGAACTTGTCGCGCTCGTCGCCTTGATTGTGCGAGCTCTTCACGAACACCAGGCGCGTCGCGCGATGCTCGGGCTGCGCGAGCCACCAACGCACCTTGTCGTTGACGGCCTTCATGCGCTCGCCATCGGGCACGAGGCGGCCGGCGAAGTCGCGCACCTTGCCGGGGCGCGCAACGTTAAAAACTTCCGGCGTAACGGCGTCGAGGCTGAGGCGCACGAGGTCGATGCGCGCGTCGATCCAGGCCTGCATCATCTCGCGCGTCACGTAGCTGACGTTGGTGCTCGCTTCGAGCGTGAACGAGCGCGTAGCGAGCGAGCGCACGCGCTCGAGGTACTCGGGATGCAGCGTTTGCTCGCCGAAAAAGCCCAGTTCGACGGTCTCGGCGACGCGGTTGCACTCGTCGACGGCGCGCGCGAACACTGCGCGCGACATCAAGCCTTGGCGGCGGTTGTAGGGCGATCCGCCGGGCGCGAGCGCGTCGTGCTTGTAGGCCTGCGGGCAAAAGGGGCAGGCGAAGTTGCAGATGTTGGTCAGCTCGATCGAGACGCGCAGGCGCTCGGGCGGCGCGTAGCTGCGCGAGTTCGAGAGCGGAGTGTCGTCCATGGCCCGCGCAGGCCATCGACCTCGAACGCGCGGGCGCATGATCTCGCCGGCGACCTCGGCGCGAGTTTCCCGGCGACGGAACGCTCAGAAGTCGATCGTGATCCAGCCGCGCTGCATGGCCCAGGCGAGCATCGAGAACAGGCTCAGGTTCACAAACGTCACGAAACAGGCCCAAAACAGGAAGCTCAGCTTGTGCGTCTTGTGATGGAACACGCGCATGCCCGTCCACATGCCGAGCGCGCCGAGCGGCAGACCGAGCCAGAGCAGCGTGCGTTCCGAAATGCGTCGCGCGCCGCGTCGAGCGAGCGCTTTGTCGAGGCCTTGCGCGAAAAACGCGACGGCGTTCACCACGGCGAGCAGCCCGAAGGCATAGAGCGGGTCGATGAGCATCGCTGGAGCCGCGGCGAGCCGCCAACGTAGCGTCCGCGACCGACGCCGCTAGGATGCGCCGCCCTGCTTCGACCATGCGCATCCTCTTCGTCTACCCGAACCTCTACACGCAGATGGGGTTCAACCACGGCCTCGCCACCTTGTCGGCGGTGCTCAAGCAGCGCGGGCACGCGACGAAGCTCGTCAATCTGAACGAGAACCTGCCGCCGGTCGCGACGAACGACGACGTGCTCGCGCTGATCGAGAGCTGGAAGCCGGGCCTGATCGCGTTCTCGTGCCTCACGCAGCAGTACGTCGCCGCGACCGAGCTCGCACGTTGGCTGCGCGCGCACAGCGAGACGCTGCCGCCGATGATCGTCGGCGGCATCCATCCGACGATGGTGCCGAGCGAGGTGATGTCGGACGGCCTGTGGGATCACGTCGGCGTCGGCGAATGCGAGGACGCGCTCGCCGAGCTCGTCGCGCGCCTCGAACGCGGCGAATCACCCGACGACGTGAAGAATTTCCTGTCGTGGAAGGGCGGCGTGCGGCCCTCGGCGGCCGAGGTCGCGCCGGTCGCGAGCGAGCACTGGGTTCACAACCCCGTCGGCGAATTTCCCGACCTCGCCGAATTGCCGATGCCCGACTACGAGTTGTTCGACACGCAGCGCATCACCGACCAAAAGCACGGTTGGTTCGGCCTGCTGTCGTCGCGCGGTTGTCCGTACCGCTGCAGCTACTGCCTCAACCACAAGATCGTGGACCGCTATCGCGACGAACTCGGCCGCTCGACGAACCAGATCGGCTTCTTCCGCTTTCGGCCGCCGGAAAAACTTGTCGAAGAGATCCGCTGGGTGCTCACGCACTACACGGGCGTCGGCACCTTCATCTTCGACGACGACTTGTTCACGCAGAACGTCGAGCACGCGCTCGCGACCTGCGCGGCCTACGAGCAGTCGGGCATGAAGGTCCCGTTCGTCGTCAACAGCCACGTCAAGCAACTCGATCCGCGCGTCGCCGAAGCGCTCGCGCGCGCGGGATGCCGCATCCTGAAGCTCGGCATCGAGTCGGGCTCTCCGCGCGTGCGCAAGGAAGTGCTGCAACGCTTCATGTCGAACGACGACGTGTTCAACACAATCGAGGCGGCGGAGATGTTCGGGTTGCACACCTCGGGCTTCCTGATGGTCGGCTTGCCGTACGAGACGCATGAAGAGCGGCTCGAAACCGTCGAATTGCTCGCGAAATCCGGCATCGGACGCTTTCGAACGTCGCTGTTCTTTCCGTTCCCCGGCACGGAGAGCTATCGCCTCGCGGTCAAGGGCGGCTACATCCGCGAGGGCGGAGAGGTCACGCTCACTGACTTCACCGAGTCGAGTTGCATGGACTTCGGCGAGGACGAGAACCTGTTCATCACCAAGCTCGCGACGTGCATGCCGTGGTTCGTCAATGCGCGGCTCGATGTTTATCGCGAGGCGCCAGCGGCGGCGCGTTATCGGCCGATGGTCGAGCGCGTGCTCGCGATGTCGCGCGAGGAATGGACGCGCTTCGAACCGACGGTGCGCGAGCTCGACGCGCAGACTTCCGCCCTGGCCGTCGCCGCGCACGAGCTGCACTACGCGATCAAATACAACGCCTTCATGGGCGTGCGCTCGGACTACTACCTCGCCGAAGAAGCCGGCATCGAGTGGCACACGGCCGCAGCACGCCCCGTCCCCGAACGCCTCGCGCAACTCGCGCTGGCGGCAGCGGCGAGCGAGATGTGCTGAACGCGTTCGAAGACCTGAACGCGTGAGCTCGACCCGACGGCCACTCGCCGTGTGAGCCCCACCGCTCTTTCCCCCTAAACTCGTGGCGCGCGTCGGC
>CAYHRR010000294.1:0-5694 GCA_964358875.1 uncultured Planctomycetaceae bacterium
GGCCGCGGGTCGCGTTGTTTCGCGCGCAGCTTCTCAGCGACGGCGCATCGAGTCGAGTGCGGCGCGCAGGCGTTCGTCGCTGAGCAACGACTGAAGCTGCTCGAGCTTCTGCGCGGTGTCCGAGCCGTCGTGCTCGGCCATCGGCTCGTCGTCCCAAGCGCCGCCCGACTGCGCCGCGCGTGAGGTCGCTTCCATGCCGCGCGCGAGCTCCGGGCTCTGCTGGTCGAGGTGATCGAAGTCGATGCCGTGGTTTTGCGCATCGGCCGGCAACGCCGCCGGAATGTCGTCGGTGATCGAATCGAGCACGCCCAACGATCCGCGCGAATGCGCCGCATCGCAGCTCTGCTCAGCGGGCGCCGTCACAATCGGCGTCTGCTCGTAGACCGTGTTCTCGATCGGATTGTCGATCAGATGGCTGAGCGCGACGGGCACGCGTTCTTCGACGCTGCGCCGCGAGTGTTCGATCGAGGACACGAGCTCTTCGAGGCTCTCCTGCACCATCGTGTGGTTGACCTTGAGGCGCTGATCGAGGCGCGCGCCGAGCTTGTCCAAGCTCGCCGCGAGTTGGAACAGCGCGTCCTGCGAATGCGCCGGCACGGCGTTGCGTGCTTCGATCTGCTCGCCGATCTGCGCGACGGCGCCGCCGACGAACTCGACGCGACCGCTGAGCGCGGCGGCGGATCCGCGCAGATCTTCGAGCGAACCGCGCAGCTCCATCAGGTCGGTCGCGATCTGCTCCATCAGCAGCTCTTGATCGTTGTCGGGGCGAGCGGCGTCCTGCGCGCGGCGCACGAGACCGAGCGCCATCAAGACCAGACCACCCATCAGCAGCGTGCCGCTGTCGACGCCGAGCGTTTCGAAGCCGGCCATGATCTGGTCAGCCTTCCACGACATGCGCGGCAGGATCGTCGCTGCGACGCCGACGAGCGCGCACATTCCGCCGAAGGCGAGGAACATCCCGCCTTCGCGGCTGCGGCTGCGGGGCGCGGGGCTGTCGTGCTGTTCCACTTCGATTTGCTCGTGCACTTTGGACATGGCGTACCTTCCGAAGCACGGCGTCGGGGGGCATTCGCGGACTGCGACGCACGAGCGCGCGCAGGCCCGAAATCCTGGGTCGACGCCGAGTGATCGGCCCGTGAGATTCGGTGCGCGCGCCGTTCGATCTTGAGCGCGGGCGCCGCGACGCCGCTGGGTGCGCCTGCGTCCGTGGAAAGGCTTTCCGAGGTCGTTGCGGCGAACGGACGAGTGCTGTGCCGAACGGCGTGGTACGCGCAACTCGCCGGTGCGGCAGCGCTGCGGCGCTCGACGATCCCCTGCGCGCGTTTGCAGGCGCAAGCAAGCGCTCACCCGGCGCGCCCGAGCCTCGGCTCGCCCGCTGCACCACGCAGCGATCCGTCGCAACGCTCACGCACGGCGAGCAGCGCGCGGAACTCGCGCACGAAAAAAAGAACACAGCGATGCGTGCGCCGCGACACACAGGAAGAGCGCTTTCGAAATCTCGCTGCGCGAC
The DNA here is from genome assembly GCA_964358875.1 of uncultured Planctomycetaceae bacterium. Classification (GTDB taxonomy): domain Bacteria; phylum Planctomycetota; class UBA1135; order UBA1135; genus CAYHRR01. The sequence continues at coordinate 1,511 of CAYHRR010000294.1, forward strand.
CGACGAAGCGCTCGGGCTAGAGTGTCGGTCCTTCGACTCAGCTCGCTCCCATGGCACGCGTACGCACCGTTCACGGCACTGCAGTTTCGCCCGGTCTGTCGATCGGTCCCGTGCACGTCGTGCGCGCAAAAGCCGACGCCGTTCCGACCTGGTCGGTGTCCGAGGGCGATGTCGCGGCCGAAATCGAACGCCTGAAGGCCGCCGTCGTCAGCGCTTCCGAGGAACTCGGTCGACGCCAAAAACTGGTCGCGCTCCAGTCGAGTGAGCGCGAGGCGCAGATCTTCGCCGTGCACCGCATGATCCTGCAGGACCCCGGCGCGGTGCGCGATGTCGAGGCCACGATCCGCACCGAGCGCATCAACGCCGAAACGGCGGTCAACAACCTGATCCAGCGCCTCGAGCGCACGCTGCGCGGCATGGAAGGCAACAGCGTGCGCAGCTACTCCGCCGACCTCGCCGATCCGTGGCGCGACGTGCTCGCCGCCTTGATGCACGTCGGCGACGGCAAGCTGATCACGACCGTGGGGAAGGTGATCGTCGCCGCCGCCACGTTGACGCCCCAGGTCGTCACCGCGATCGAGCGCGAGCGCCTGCTCGGGGTCGTCGCCGAGGCCGGCGGGCGCTTTTCCCACGCGGCCGTGCTCGCGCGCGCCTTCGGCGTGCCCTGCGTCGTCGGTCTGCCCGGCCTGCTCGGGCGCCTCGAACAGGGCATGACGATCACGCTCGACGGCGGGCGCGGCACGGTCGAACTGCGCCCCGACGACGAGCAGATCTCGGCCTTCAACGAGCGCCGGTCGCGGCTCGCGGAGCGCCGTCAAGCCCTCGCGGAACAGGCCGCTGCGCCGGCACGGACGCCCGACGGCGCCGACCTCGGCGTGCTCGTCAACGTCGAGAGCCTGCACGACCTCGACATCTTCGACCTCGGCTTGACCGACGGCGTCGGTCTGCTGCGCACCGAGTTCCTGTACATGGAGCGGCCGCAGTTCCCCAGCGAGGACGAGCAGTACCGCATGTACCGGCGCGTCGTCGAACGCATGGCGCCGCGCCCGGTGACCCTGCGCACGCTCGACATCGGCGGCGACAAGCGCTTGCCCTACTTCCAGACGCCCAAGGAAGAGAACCCGGCGCTCGGCTGGCGCGGACTGCGCGTCAGCTTGGAATGGCAGGACCTGCTCCGCGTCCAATTGCGCGCCGCGCTGCGCGCGGGTTGCGGTTACGACCTGCGGCTGATGTTGCCGATGGTCAGCTCCCTCGAGGAGGTCTTCGCGACGCGCCGCATCTTCGACGGCGTGCGCGCCTCGCTGTTGGAGCAGGGCTGGGAGGTCGATCGCGACGTGCCGGTCGGGATCATGGTCGAGGTGCCCTCGATCCTGTTTTGCATCGACGAGATCCTGAAGCACGTCGACTTCCTCAGTGTCGGCACCAACGACCTCGTTCAGTACCTGCTCGCCGTCGACCGCGACAATCCCTGGGTGAGCAAGCTCTACGAGCCGCAACATCCGGCGGTGTTGCGCGCCTTGGCCTTGGTCGGTGACGCGGCGCGTCGAGCCGGCAAGCCTTGCTCGGTGTGCGGCGACATGGCCGATGACCCGGCCATCGCGTTGCTCCTTTTGGGCATGGGCTACACCTCGGTCAGCGTCGCGCCCTACTTCCTGCCCGAGATCAAGTTCGCCGTGCGCAAGACGACGATCGTGCAGGCGCGCGCGCTCGTCGTCGAAGCGCTCGCGCAGACCTCGGTCGAAGGCGTGAAGCAAGTCTTGAACGCCTGCCGCGACCGACTGCATTCGGTCTGAACAGCGCGGATCCGCGCCGCACTCGGAGCTTCCCGCCGCTTACGCCGGCGCTACACTCGCCCGCGCATCGAGAGCGCATCGCGCAAAAGGAGGAGTAGTGCACCGGTTGAACTGGGGCGGTGAGGACAGCCCGAGGAAGACCAGGAAAGGGCGCTGGACCAAGGCCGAGATCGATCGGCTCAAGGACATGTACGGCCTGCGACCGGAGTCCGCGATCGCGCGCGAACTCGGCCGCTCGCCCGGCAGCGTGCGCAAGATGGCGGAGGAGATCTTCCGCGTCGCGCGCAAGCAAGGTCCGTGGACGGCGACTGAAATCCAGGATCTCAAGCGCTACCTCGGCGCGACGACGCCTGACGTCATCGCACGCATTCTCGGTCGTGAAGCGACCGAGGTGAACGAGCGCGTGTTCGAACTCGGGCGCGTCCAAAGCAACGGACGTTGGACGCGCGACGAGATCATGAAGCTGCGGCGCCTGTACGGCACGCGCAGCGACGACGACTTGGCGGTCATCTTCGGCCGCAACCTCGAGGCCGTCGAGCGCGTCGCCAAGCGTTACTGCTTGGCCAAGGACAAGGCCTACTTGAAGCGCCTCGCCGGCGACGGCGCGAGCCGCATGCCGCGCTGGACGACGGCGGAGCTCAGCCAATTGCGCGAGCTGTATCCGCGCACGCCGAACCTCGACATCGCGCAGAAGCTCAACCGTTCGGTGAAGAGCGTGGTCAGCAAGGCGCACCACCTCGGGCTCAAGAAAGAGCTCGAACGCCTGGTCGAAATGGGCCGCGAGAACGTCAGCCTGCGCTACCAGAAGGCCTGACGGAGCCAGGCTCTTCCGTCAACTATTCGCCGAGCGCTCTCGATGGCGCCGTTGCTTCCCCGCGAATAGTTGACGGAAGAGCCTGGCTCCGTACCCGACTAACCGTGCAGCAGCTTCATGCAGAACACGCTGCCGCCGGATTTGAGGAACTCGTCGGTGTCGACCTCGACGACTTCGAAGCCGGCCGTGCGCAGGCGCTCGTTGGTGCGCGTGCAGCCGCGCTGAAGCACGACGTGGCGTCCGTCGGGACAGGTCGCGTTGCAGGCGAGCAGCGTGCGCGCTTCGTGCGCATCGGCTTCGATGCGGCGCGGAAACAGGCGCTCGACGAGTGCGCGTGACGGCGCGCTGAGCGCATCCGGCATCCACAAGCACGTGTCCTCGCTGAGCAACGCGAGCGCCGTGTCGAGGTGATAAAAATCGCGCTCGACGAGTTCGAGTAGGACCACGCGCAGTTCGAAGCGCGTCGCGATCTCGCTCCAGGCTTCGACGCTCGAGCGCGGTCCGACGCCGGCCCACAGGAGCACACGTCCCGGGTGCCACAGCCCGTCGCCCATGCCTTCGAGGCGTTCGCGCGTCGCGAGCCGTTCGACGACGTAGCCCTGTGACGCGAGCAGCGCGACGACGTGCTCGACCTCGCCGCTGCGTTCAGGCCAACGCATGTTCGACGGCACGACGCGCGCGCGACCGTCCTTCGAAGCCTGTGCGGGCAACGGCAGGGTCTGGTTGGCGCAGAACACCAAGTCCGGTTGCCCGTCGAGCGGCGTGACGAGATCGACGGCGAGCCCCAACTTCCCGAACTCCGTTTTCAGCGCGCGCCACTGCTCGCGCGCGCGCAGGCGATCGACCTTCTTCAACGCGCCGCTCGCATCCGTCATGTGCGGATTGAGCGCGCTCGCGACGTCGAACGCACTCGGATCGGCCATCAAGACGCGCATCGGCCGCGGCACGCGCGGCAGGTCCTCGAGGCGAAAATCGATCTCCTTCGAGCTGCGGTACAGCGGCATGGCGCGCAGCCTAGGCGTCGCGCTCGAGCGCGTCACTTCGTCGACAAGCCGCAGTCACACTTTCGAGTTCGATCGCGGCGCTCATGGCGCGGCAGATCCTAGCTCAGTGAAAATCGCGGCTGCCGACCTCGGGCAAGTCGACGGCGAAGGCCGGCTTCCACAAACGCTCGACGATCAAGTGCACGACGCCGTCTTGCGCTTGGACCTTGCCGGTCACGCCGAGGAACAGCTCGGTCTTGGCGAGCAGCGCGAAGCGTTCGAAGACCTGCGTCCAGATCACGAGGTTGACGAAGCCCGTCTCGTCTTCGAGCGTCATGAACGTCACGCCGCGCGCGGTGCCGGGGCGTTGGCGGCAGATCACCAAGCCCGCGTAGCGTGTGCGCGCGCCGTGGGGGAGCGCGGCGACGGTGCGCGCGTCGGGCAATTTCTTGGCCGCCAGTTGCGCGCGCAGCGGCGCCAAGGGATGACCGCGCGTGCTGTGGCTCGTGCGCTCGTAATCCCAGCCGATCTCTTCGAAGCGCGACAAGGCTTCGAAGGCGACGGGGCGTTCGTCGAGGTCGAACAAGGTCGGTT
>CAYHRR010000295.1:0-5683 GCA_964358875.1 uncultured Planctomycetaceae bacterium
CTGGTATCGCAATCCGGCCGCGTTTTGCACGAGCGCGACGACGAACATGAGCAACGCGCTCGTCGTTGCATGGACGCCGTGAGCGGTCACCGCCGGAGTCGAGCGCTCGGCGCTACGAACGCGAGGCGCCGTCGCGATCCGCTACGAAGCACAGCTCGGCGAAGGCGCGCACCTCGTCATGGTGAGCGCGCCAACAGCTCCACACTTGACCGGCCCACTCTCTCGCGCGCGCCGCGTGTTCCAGCGCGCAGCCGGTGAACGCGACGTCTTGCGCTGTGAAGCGCGCGCGCTCGCTCGGCGGCACGAAGTGCGGCCAACGCTGCACGCGCGCGGCGAGCCGTTGGAGGTAGGGCGGCACCGCCGTCGGGCGCAAGCCGCGCTCCAACACCAAGTGCAGTCCGACCAAGTGCACGTCGATCGACTTGTCCGGATGCGCGCCGCCTGAGTGCTGCACCGCGTAGGCATCGACCGTGAGTTGATGCACCTGCCCGAACAAAACGGGGTTGGCATACTCGCGCGCGAGCACGTCGACGAACACCGCCCAACAGCCGTCCGAGGCGTGGAAATAGCCGTCGTACGGCGTGGGCGCGCCGGTCGTCGCGAGTCCGCACGCAGGACAGTTCGAGGTTCGGCTCGACATGTTCGCGATCCTAGCCTTGTCGCCGCAAAGCGGAGGGTCGACTTTGTGCGCTGAAATGTCGGCGCGCGCGCCGCTCGATGCGCCGCGACACCTCGCGGCTGCGCAGGTCTTCGGATAGCTTCTTGCGCTTGCGTTTGGCACGTCGCGCTGCGCGGCTTGCAGCCGCGACGCCCCGTTTTCTCCTGCACGGCTCAACTCGATGCACACCTTGTCCCGCATGCGCTTGCTCCTCGCCGCCCTGCTCCTCGCGCCCTCAGCCGCCGCCGGCACGCGCTACGTCAACGTTGCGCTGACGACAGGCGCGAACGACGGTTCTTCATGGGTCAATGCGCACCGCGGCGCGGACGCCGTCGCCAACGCGCTGACGGCGGCGATCGCCGGCGATCAGCTGTGGGTTGCCGTCGGCACCTACCTGCCGACGACGACGGGCAATCGCGCGCTGGCGCACCAACTGAAGAACGGCGTCGAGGTCTACGGCGGCTTCAATGGTTCGGAGACGGCGCTCGCGCAGCGTGACCCGGCGGCGAACGTGACCGTGCTTTCCGGCGACCTTGCCGGCAACGACGGCGCGAGCGTGTTCACCGACAACGCCTACCACGTCGTGCTCGGCACCGGCACCAACACGACGGCCGTGCTCGACGGCTTCACCGTGCGCGGCGGCAACGCCAACGGCGCCGGCGCCAACCAAGATCGCGGCGGCGGCATCTTGTGTGTCAGCAGCTCGAGCCCGACCGTGCGGCGCTGCTTGTTCACGGCCAACCGCTGCTCCTTCGGCGGCGGCGCGGGCTACATCAACAGTTCAGGCCCGGTGTTCATCGATTGCGTGTTCGACGCCAACCTCGGCTCGAACTACGGCGGCGCCTTCGACATGGCGACGAGCGTGACGGCGAGTTTCGACCGCTGCGTGTTCCGCAACAACTCCGCGGCGCGCGCAGGTGCGATCGAGATCTTCGGCAGCAGCACGGTCAAGGTCACCAACTCGCTGTTCCACAACAACACCGCGAGCGGCGCGGGCGGCGGCGGCGCGATCTACATCTCGGGCTCGAACCCGCTGATCCGCAATTGCACGTTGATCGCGAACACCTCGCCGCTGACCGGCACCGGCGGAATCCTCGGCTCCGGCGCGTCGCCCTCGATCACCAACTGCATCGCGCACGCCAACGTCGCCTCGGGCGGCGCGACCGGCAGCGCGGCGCAGATCAGCGCGGGCATGAGCGTGACCTACTCCCTCGTCGGTGGCGGTTATGCAGGCGTCGGCAACCTCAACGCGACTCCGCTGTTCGACACCTGCGGCGGAGCGACCTACCGCCTCGCTGCGAATTCGCCCGGCGTCGACGCCGGCAACAACGCGGGCGTTCCGGCGGGCATCACGCTCGATCTCAACGGCGCGCCGCGTTTCATCGACGTTCCGGCGGTCGCCAACAGCGGTGCCGGCAGCGCGCCGCTCGTCGACATGGGCGCGATCGAAGCGACCGGTGATTGCAATGCGAACCTGATCGCCGACGCGTGCGACATCGCCTCGGGCGCGTCACTCGATCTCAACGCCAACGGCATTCCCGACGAGTGCGAATGCCAAGGCGGCACGACGCCGTTCGTGTATTGCGTCGCGAAGCTCAACTCGCAGTTCTGCATGCCCGCCGTGTCGTTCAACGGCTTCGCGAGCGCGTCGAACATCGCGCCGTTCACGATCACGGCGACGAATCTGATCAACCTGAAGAGCGGCGTGATGTTCTATGGAGCCGCAGCGCAGAGCGCGCCGTTCCAAGGCGGCACGATGTGCGCGCTGCCGCCGCTCGTGCGCATGCCGATCGCACCGACCGGCGGTTCCGCGACCGGCACCGATTGCAGCGGCTCGATCGTGATCGATTTCAACGCCTACATCGCCAGCGGCGCCGACACCGCGCTCGTTCCCGGTCGCCAGGTCAACGGCCAGTTCTGGAGCCGCGACCCCGCCGATCCGTTCACGACGAGCACGACCAACGCCATCCAGTTCGTCGTGTGCCAGTGATATGGACGGACCAGTCAAGCGCCGTTGACGTTTTCGTTCTGACGTGAGTTGTCCGAGGCTGGCTGCGCGTGAGCGTGGTCAGCCTCGTGTGTTGTTGCGAGCGCGGTGTGAGGACGGTGAGAGACGGATCGCTCACGCACCGGTGATCCGTTTGATACTCGCGGCTGGCTACCGCGATTTGCGAAGGAGTCTCGCCTCGAATTGAGTGATGACCGAGAGCGCGTGCTGTACGCAACGAGGCAACGGCATCGCGCGCTATTTGCCGATCGGCTGGAGCACGACTTCTACGGGCCACGCATTCGGGATCGGCGTGATTGCAACTTGCACGTACCCGCTCTTGCGGATGTTCAACCCCTCGGGCGTCTGCGGATACCACCAGTCAAGGCGTGCTCGACCTCGCGCGTCGGAGCGAACCCATTCGTAGTTCATCGACGCACTTACCGGCTGCACGTCGGCGCCCTCGATCGGCAGCCCGCTCGAATCGCGCACGATCACGATGTGCGCACAGCCGACGAATATCGTCGCGCAGATCAGGGCTGCCAGCAGCGCCGCCACGCCGCCCTTGATCGTCGACCGCCTGCTCATGGCGGGCAAGTGTAGGCATGCCGACGCACCGTCGGAGCGACCGAGGCGACTCTGGGATCCGTGCATCAAGCCGAGGACGTTGAACGGAGCACGAATGACGGAGACCGGTTGGAGATCACCTCGGTCGAACTCGACGCGTCATGCCGCCAGCTTTCGGCCGCGTTCGGAGCGATTTGGGCTCGTCCTCGACCACGCGTAATCCGCGCAGTCAAGGAAGCCCGGTCTGTCCATCCTGTTTGATGCGCGGCGCGAGTTCGTCGCAACAAACTCGATCCGACCAAGGACACTCTGCTCGCGCTCGCGCGAATCTCCAAGCGAGCTCCGACGACCGTGTCGGCTAGTCTGCGGCGCCGAGGAAGCGATGAACGAAGTACCCGATCCCAAGCCTCACCGCCGACGTCCGCGCTACAGCGGCAAGCATCCGCGACGCTTCGAGGACAAATACAAGGAGCACGCGCCGGAGCGTTATCCGGAGTTGATCGCGCACGTGCGCCAACGCGGCATGACGCCGGCGGGTCAGCACGTCCCGATCATGGTCGAGGAGGTGCTCGCGACCCTCGCTCCGCGCGCGGGCGATCGCGGAGTCGATGCGACGCTCGGTTACGGCGGTCACGCGCGCCGGTTCCTCGATCGCATTCGACCGGGCGGACAACTGCTCGGACTCGACGCCGATCCGATCGAATTGCCCAAGACGGTCGAGCGCTTGCGCGGACTCGACCACGACGAACAAGCGTTGCTCGCGCGGCGCACCAACTTCGCTTCGCTCGGCGCGACCTTGTGCGAGGTCGGTTGGAACGACGGCGTCGACTTCTTGTTCGCCGATCTCGGAGTTTCGTCGATGCAGATCGACGATCCGACGCGCGGCTTCGCCTTCAAGCACGACGGTCCGCTCGACATGCGCATGAACCCGTCGCGCGGCGTTTCGGCTGCGCAGTGGCTCGAGCGCGCGACCTTCGAGCAGATCAAGACGGCGCTGCGCGAGAACGCCGACGAGGCCTACGCCGATCCGCTGGCGCTCGCGCTCGCCGGCCGACGCGCTTCGCTGCGCACGACACGCGAGCTCGCCGAGTTGATCCACAGCGCCTTGCCGCGTCTCGACGACGACGGGACCGACCTGGTCGTGCGGCGCGTGTTCCAAGCGCTGCGCATTCAGGTCAACGACGAGTTCGGCGTGCTCGAAGCGCTGTTGCGCCAAATCCCCGATGCGCTGCGCAGCGGCGGTCGCGCGGCCGTGCTCACCTTCCATTCCGGCGAAGATCGGCGCGTGAAAAAGGCCTTCGAACGCGCCTGCGCGGCCGGTCAGTTCGCCGAGGTCTCCGACGGCGTGGTGCGCGCTTCGTTCGACGAACGCCGCGCCAATCCGCGCTCGGGTCCGGCGAAATTGCGCTGGGCGCGCAAGGCCTGAACTACTTCCGCATTCCGACGGTCAGCAAGAGATCGTTCTTCGACAGTGTGCCGACGAGCACGCGTCCGCCGTGGCCGTCGACGACCGGCAAGCGTTCGCCCTCGTGCAGCAGCACCTTCTGCAACGCCGCGGCCATGTCCGCGTCGGCCTCGAGGTACGGGAAGTCCGGGTTCATCAACTCCGTCGCGATGATCAAGTGCGCCAGCGTCGCGTCGTTCATGAAGCTCTTGATGTCGTGCAACCCGATCGCGCCGAGGAAGCGCCGCTCGGCGTCGACGACGTACACGTAGTTGTGGCGATGCGCGACGAACACCGCCACGAGCTCGGCGAAGCTCGCGTTTTCGCGCACCGTGATCGGGCCCGGCCGTACGAGCGCGCGGATCGTCGAGCCGCGCGCGTCGTCGAACGCCTCCGCCGGTGCTTTGCGCGCGAGCGAGTCGGAGTAGATCGAACGCGTGTCGATCGCGCGCGCCGTGTAATACGCAACGACGCAGGCGAACATCAGCGGCAGCACGATGCCGTAATCGAGCGTCATCTCGAACAACGCGAGGATCGCCGTCAGCGGCGCATGCGTGGTTCCCGCGAGAAAGGCGCCCATGCCGACGAGCGCGTAGGCGCTGGCCTCCGCGCTCCAACCGGGAATCACGGCGTGCACGAGCCCGCCGAACAACGCGCCGAAGGCCGCGCCGACGAACAACGTCGGCGTGAACACGCCGCCGACCGCGCCTGATCCGACGGTCGCCAACGTCGCGACGAGCTTGAACACGAGCACCATGCCGATGGCGTGCCACGCCCACTGCGCGCCGAGGATCGCGCCGATCGACGCGTTGCCGTTGCCCCACACTTGCGGCTGCACGAGCGACAGCACGCCGACGATTGCTCCGCCCGCGCACAAACGTGCCGGCACCGACGGCAGCCAGAGCACGAAGAGCCGTTGCGTGGCTCGCAACAAGCGCACGAAGGCCGGCGCCAAGGCGCCGAGCGCGACGCCGAGAATCAAGTACGGCACGAGCTCGAAGACGGACACGAGGTGGAACTGCGGGAT
>CAYHRR010000296.1:0-5668 GCA_964358875.1 uncultured Planctomycetaceae bacterium
AGAAGCTCTCGGTTTCCGCGGTCGGTGAGAACAAGTGCACCTTGTCGTAGCTCGCGATGCGCTCACCGCGCTCGATCAAACTCCAACGATTGGTCGGCTTCGCGCCCGGCGCGGCGCGCCCGAAGGCCGAGCCGCACACGGCGAGTTCGAGTTCGCGCGAGAGGTCCGCGACGCGTGCTGCGACGGCTTCAGTCTCCGTGACGAGCCGTTCGAGATCGGGTTCGGCGCCGGGAAACGAAGTCGGCCACATTTCCGGCAGCACGACGAGTTCGACACCCTGATCGCGCGCGGCTCGCAAGCCGGCTTCGACGGCGGCGAAGTTGTGTTCGATGTCGTCACGTCGAACGTCGAATTGCAGTGCCGCTACGCGCATCGCCTGTTTCTAGCGACGCTGCGCAAGCGGAGGAAGCGCGCTTTACTTGCCGGCGCAGCGAGGTCACGATCGCGCGCGCCATGCTGCAACCGGTCGAGAGCGTGATCCCCGAAGGCGTGGGTGAGATCGGCTTCGCCCTGCTGACGCTCGCCGTCGGTCGCGTCGTGCTCTCGCTCTTGCCGCCCGGTTCGGCGGGATCGCACCGCTGGCGCGATGTGCCGTTGACTGCGGCCGTCTGCTTGCTGCTCGGAAGCATTGCGGTGCCCCTCACCGACGGGTTGGTGAGTCGCTGCGGTCTGGAGAATTCCTACGTCGCCTACGGACTGTGGTTGGCGCTCGGAGCCGTGCGTTGGTGGCTCGGTCCGCACGCCTTGGTGCCGAGGCGCGAGCAGGACGGCGCAGGCGTGCGCGGCGGGTTGCTTGTTGCCTTTGCCATCGTCGTCACCTGTGCCTGGCCGATGTACGAGGCGCGCGCCTTTGACGCCCGTCGCGTGCACGAGTTCGTCGCGCGCGGCGTGCTCGCCATTCTCGCGCTGCACGGTCTCGCCTCAGCGCGGCGCGCGACGATCGGGCGCGGGCTGGTGATCGCGCTGCTGATGACGACGCCGGTGCTGCTGCACACCAAAGACGACGCGACGCGCGCGGCGATCACGAACGCGACGATCGCAATGAGCTGGATCGCGATGGGCTGCAGCTTCATGGTCGGATGGCTGCGCAACGCCGATCGACGCGACCGCGCGCTCGCGCTGATCGCGTTCGCGGCTTCGACCCGGCATTCGCCGGTGCTGTGGCTCGCGGGATGCGCTGCGTTGATCGGCATCACGCATCCGAACGCGCGCAAGGGCACGGCGCTCGCCGCGCTCGCGGCCTTGGCCGTGATCGCCGTTCCGCTGCGCGTGATGGACGGTGGCTGGTTCCTGCGGCCGAGCGTGGGAATGGAGAACGCGACGCTGGCCGAGGTGCTGCGCAACACCGACGTGTTCGGCACGCTCGTCGTGCTCGGCATCGTCGCCTTCGTCGCGGGAGCGGCCGGAATTCGCGGCTGCCAACTCCATCCGCCGCTCGCCGAACCCGGACAGATCGACGCGCCGCGGCGTGAGTTGTTCGGCGTGCAAGTGTTTCTCGCGACGGGTGCAGCGCTGCAATTCGGCCAGGCGTGGTTCGTGCCCGAGGCGATGTGGATCGAACCGCACGCGGCGCTGACCTTGTTGTTGCCCGCGATCGCCTTGGTCGTCGGGCTCGTCGGGCTGCGCGCCGAGCGTGTGCCTGCGCCGCGTTGAAGGTCGAAGCCTCGCACGCTCCGCTCGACGCCGCGACTTTGGAGCGCGCGATCGCCGCGTTGGAAAACGGCGCGAGGTTCAAGGAGGTCTACGAGGAGTTGCTGCTCGAGGTCAGCGCCGACGTCGCCGACCGCACGATGCAATTGCAACGCGAAGCGCGCGGTGCGTGGCTGCTGCTGTCGCAGGTCGCGTTGTCGATGCAGCGTCGCGCCAAGGTCTTGTTGATCGCCAACGCGCTCAGCGGTGCGAGCGTGCCGCTCGCGCATTTCGGCTTCGAGGTCACGCTGTGGGATCGATCGGCGCTGCGTCTGCGCTTCGCCGAGCTGCGCAATCGAGCGCTTGTCCCGACGGGAGTCACGCACACGGTGCAGGCCGACGATGGTCCGCGATTGCCGTTCGGCGACGGCGCGTTCGACCTCGTCGTTCAAGAGAACAGCGCGTCGGACGAAGGCGGCACGCCGCGCTTCGAGCCGAGCGAATTGCGGCGCGTCACGCGCGGTGAGGTCTTGCTGATCGCGGACAATCGTTTCGCCTACAAGACCTCGAGCGGTCGCCGCGGCGTGTTCGAAGTGCCGAGCGCGTTTCAATACGCAGCGCGCCTGTTGAGCGCACACCGCGAGCGCTCACTGCGCGGATACCGCGCGCTGTTCCGCGTCGCAGGTCTCGAAGGCGAGCGCGCCTTCGCGCTCTATCCGCACGCGCGCGAGTTCACCTATGTCGTCGCGCTCGACGCGCAATGGCCGCGCCTCGCGGTCGGACCGCAGGAGCGCCGCAACCGTTGGAAAGTGCTCGCGCACGCGCTCGGTCTGTTCCCGGTGCTCGCGCCGTCCTTCGCCGTGTTCGCGACCAAGCACGGCGGCGCGTCGCAGCCGTCGCGTGTCGAACGCATCCTCGACGGACTGGCGGAGCGCACGGGCGAGCCTCGTCCGGAGCTGGAGCACCTGGTCGCGACGCGCGGCAATTCGGCGCTGTTGTTGACGCGTCACGGCGCGCGCGAGCGAGTGCGCGACACCGGTTGGTGGTGCGTCCACATCGGGCTCAGCCCGGCGCAGCGCGTGCAACTCGCTAGGCACATGGAGTTCCTCGCGGGACTGCGCGCGCGCTTCCCGAGCGTGCCGGTGCCGCAACCCTTGTTCGAGGGCGAGATCGACGGCGTCACGCTGACCTGCGAGCGGCGTTCGCGCGGCCTGACCACGCCGCAGTTCGCCGGCCGGCCGCTGGTCGTGCGCGCGATCACAGCCCAATTGTCGGAACGACTCGCGGAGCTCGTGTGCGCGCCGCCGAGTCCGTTGAGCGAGTCGGAATTCGAGCGCTTGATCGGCGCGCGCCTCGATCTCGTCGCGCGTTTCGCGCGTGAACCTTCGACGGTCGCTGCGCTCGAGCGCATGAAAGCGGATGCGCGCGCGGCGCTGCTAGGCCGCTCGTTCCCGCGCGTCGTGTACCACGCCGATCTGCGCGGCAAGCACGTCCAGGCGGAGGACGACGGACGCATCGCGGCCCTGCTCGATTGGGGCTCGGCGGAGTGGTGCGACCTGCCCTACTTCGACCTGCTGCACTTCATTGCCCACGAGCGCAAACAGAGCGAGGGCATCAGCGCCTCGCGTGCGTGGCAGATCGTGCGCGAGCGCGTCGAGCTGTTCGATTGGGAACGCGAGGCGCTCGATCGGTACGCGCAGCGCGTGGGACTCGACGACACCTACCGGCGCGCGATCGAAGCGCTTTACCCGGCGCTCGTCGCCGCGATGGCGGAATCCCACTGGGACTTCAGTCGGCCCCTGTGGTTGCGCCGTCAATTCGGAGTCGGCGCCGATCAGCCCGCGCAGTCCTAGCCCGGCGGCGAGTCCACGCTTCGACGCCGTCGAGCGGCTTTCGGTACCGAGCCAGGAGCGCGAGCGCGGCGCAGGTGCCGGCGGCGTATGGGTGCTTCCCAGTGCAGCGCACCGCGATCGCCGCGCGCATCACTTGCTCATCACCCTGCTGAGGGTCGTGCACACGCCGCGCGCTGCACTGTGATCGTGGTCGCGAAGCTGAACGGACGGCGTGCGCGGGTGATCTTCGGGAAACTCTGTTCGGTCGAGCGCCGATTGGGGCCTTGTGCCCCGCAAATCCGTTCCCCCGACGTGATTGGCCCTCGAGAAGCCCCTGTCGAATGCGCCCCCCGCACCGGTCGTCGACCGGCGGCGGAAGGAACTTCCCATGCGACCTCGAAGGCCCGCCACTACGGAGTTCCGCGCCGCCACCTCCGGCGAAATGGGGCATCCAAGAAAGTGCCTAAATTCGAAGTGGCGGTGTATGCTTTTGCGCACAGACTCCGAGCCGGCTCCTCCGCGTGTGGCCGACTCAATCCCGATCGACATTGAAGACTTTGGAGCATCCATGAAACTCAGCCTCGCTCATCAGGTCGCCATCACTGGCGCCGCCCTCCTCCTCACCCAATCGTTGGCCTTCGCCGACGACCCGATCCCGGAAGCCGCGCCGGTCTCGGTCCACAACGGCCCCTACGTCGCCGAGTGCAACGGTGCCTCGACCTTGGTCCCGGTGACCAGCATCGGTTCCTTCGACCCGGACGGCACAGCGATCACCGTGTTCTGGTTCGAAGAGTGCACCTTCGGGTTCTTCGACGATCCGACCTCCCCTCAGTGCAACTACGTCATCGACATGACGGGTGTGTGCCTCCGTCAGTGCAACGGCGTGTTGCGCGTGATCTCGGGCGGTCAGACGACCCCGTCGCTGTTCCCGGTCACCGTTCAAGACACGACCGCGCCGACCGTCAACGCGCCGTCGAGCCTGACGGTGATCTGGGGCTACGACACGACGCTGGCCAGCACCGGCATCGCGGCGCCGACCGACCTGTGCGACCCGGCCCCGACGTTCTCGTACGTCGAGACGATCATCCCGCAGACCGGCCCGGGCCACGAGCAGACGATCCTGCGTGACTGGACCGCCCTCGACCGTTGCGGTTTCCAGGCGACGACCACCCAGTCGATCGTTCAGCTCAGCCCGGCCACGGGTGCGAAGAACCTCGACATCGATCTCGCGACCTGCGCCGACGTCTTCGATCGCGCGAGCGCGAATCCGGACTTCGACCTGTTCGTGCTCGGTCGTTCCAACACGCCCGTCAACCAGCTGAACCGCAGCACCCTGCGCCTCTCGCTGCTCGGCGACAACGTGAACGTGATCGCACCGACGAACCCCAACCAGTTCGCCGCCGCTCACTTCGCCAAGTTCCAAGCCGTCGCCTACGGCGATTGCAACGCAGCAGGCAACGACGGACGGACGGACCTCCAGCTGCGCTTCAACCGCGCCGCGGTGATCAGCACCCTCGGCCTGAACTCGTTCGGCCCCGGCGCGACCGTCTATTTGATGGTCACCGGCAAGCGCACCAACAACACGAACTACATCTGCGCCGAGCGCATCACTCTGAACTGAGCCTCCGCCGCGAGCGCGCGCCGCTCGCCAGGGACATCGAAGGCGAGGGCCGTCCGCGAAAGCGGGCGGCCCTCGCGCATTTTCGACGCACAGCGACGCTCGACGCCAACCACCTCGCGGCAGCGCGGCGCACGCATTTTCTCGCGCTCGAGCCGCTGAATGCGGATTCGTGCGGATGCGGTGCGCAGCATCGGCGGGCCAAGCGCTGTCGCTCGAACCCGTCGGCGGGAACGCGACGCTCCATAAAGGTCGCACGACGCCCAGCGCTATAAGGATCGTCCGGTCGAAGCCCGATCGAGGAGAGCGTGATGTCCTCCATCCTGACTTGGCTCGTGTACTGCGCCGTCTGCGGCGCGGTCTTCGTCACCCTCGCCTACCTCGCACGGCCCTACCTGGGCTGGGTGCTCGCGGCCGCGTTGCTGCTCGTCTTCTGGTACGCGGACGGAGTCACCGTCCAGGCGTGGTACTGGAGCCTCGCCGCGCTGTGCGCCGGGCTTGCGTTGCTCTTTGGACTCGCGCCGTTGCGCCGCGTGGTCGTGACGGCGCCGGCCTTCGGCGCGCTGCGCTCGATCCTGCCCAAGATGAG
>CAYHRR010000297.1:0-5660 GCA_964358875.1 uncultured Planctomycetaceae bacterium
CAGCACCTGCTCGGTGACGACCTGGATCGAAGCCGCCATGTCGCAGTAGTAGGGATCGAGCGACTTGTCGCCTTCCTTCGGATCGCGCGGCGGTTTGCCGAAGTGCGCGCCGAAGGCCTCGGCGAGCGTCCTGTCGCGCGAGTAGTGGTAGGCGAAGAACTTCATGTCGTGCCACAAGGAGCCGTCGTCGGCGACATGGATGAGCTTGTAGATCTCGTCGACGAAGCGCGGCTTCCCGTAGGGATGCATGCCCATCAACTTGTATTCGCCCTCGTTGATCTCGAAGCCGCAGTAGGCGGTGAAGGCCGAATACAACAGGCCGAGCGAGTGCGGGAAGCGCAGCTCCTTCAAGATCTCGATCTTGTTGCCGCGACCGTGGCTCAAGGTGGCCGTGCTCCATTCGCCCGCGCCGTCGACGGTCAAGATCGCCGCGTCGTCGTAGGGCGACGTGAAGAAGCTCGAGGCGGCGTGCGACATGTGGTGGTCGGCGAAGAGCAGCTTCGACGCGGGCACGTCCATGTGCTTTTGCATCAAGCCCTTGATCCACAACTTGTCCGAGACCCAGCGCTGCATCGATTCGCGGAACACCGCCGCCGAATGCGGAAAGGTTGCCATCGCGCTCAGCAACATGCGCTCGAACTTGACGAAGGGCTTCTCGTAGAAGACGACGAAGTCGACGTCGTCGAGCGTGATGCCGGCCTGCTTCAACACGAACTCGATGGCGAGCGCGGGGAAGCCCGAGTCGTGCTTGCGACGACTGAAGCGTTCTTCCTCCGCCGCTGCGACGAGCACGCCGTCTTGGACCAGCGCCGCCGATGAGTCGTGGTAGTAGAACGACAGTCCGAGGATGTTCATCCCTGCCTCCGCGCGGCGGGCAGCGTCTCATTGGCGCGCCGCCACGTGACCCAATTGGTCGCGTTCGGCCGGCGCAGGCGCAGCGGGTCGGCGAACAGGCGGTAGACGAGCGCGAAGGGTCCGAGCAGCGCGAAGTACAAGACCGTCAGCAGCACGCGCGAAAGCATGCTGCCGAAACGCTCGGAGAAATGGAGAAGGGCTTTCATGCGGCGGTCGATTGGGAGCGAGTAGCGGCGGGCAGCCGGCGCTGCGAGGGAGCTTCCGAAGGGCGCTGTCAGGTGGAAGTGGAGCGCGTCGAATCGGATTTCGAGGGCCGAGAAGTATAGCGGCGCTCGGTGCTCCTTCCGGCCTGTGCTCGCGCGGCAGCGCAAGGCCTCGAAGGGCTCGCGCCGTGCGGAAAAAAAGTGCGCCGTCGCGCCCGCCGCGTTCAGCGCAAGATCAGCGTGCCCTTGTAGAGCTCGTCCGAAACGACCAAGCGACCGTCCTTGTTTTCGTCGCGCAGGATGTCGAGGTCGAGCTCGGTGCCCGCCGGGAGGTTCGAAAGCAGGCTCGCGAATTGCGCGGCATCGACGACGCGCCAGATGGTCCCGCGCTTGCCGACGCGCATCGAATCGATCACGTCCCCCGGACGCAGACCCAATTCGGCCGCCGGGCTCGCCTTGGCGACGCGACTGACCTGCACGAAGGCGACGCGCCCGATGGCCAGAGGCTCGACCATCATGCCGGTGCGATCGAAGGTCGTGCCGTCGACGCGATCCCAACCCTTGACCACGTACTCGCGCTCGCCGTCCGCGGAGGCGACGCGAAACTTCACCGGTTGGTTGGGCAACAGCGACAGGCGCAACAAGCGATAGTCGTCGACGCCGGTCAGGACGTTGCCGTTGATGCCGAGCAAGCGATAGCCGACGTCCATGCCGGCCTGTGCCGCCGGACTGTCGGCGACGATGCGGTTGATGCACATCGTCTCGGTCTCTTCGACGTCGAAACCGAACCAGGCGCGCGACGAGGACGGCGCGAGCAGCTGATCGCGCAGCACTTCCTCGACCGTATCGACGGGAATCGCGAAGCCCATGTTCTCGGCGCGCTCGTTGACCGCTGAGTTGATGCCGATCAACTCGCCCAAGATATTGAGCAGCGGCCCGCCCGAGTTGCCCGGGTTGATCGCGGCATCGGTCTGGATCAGATCGTCGAAGTGCAGCGCCACCTGTCCGCCTTGCACGTCGATCTTGCGGTGCAGGCCGGAGACGACGCCGGTCGAGATCGACAGGTGTTGCCCAAGCGGATTGCCGATGGCGATCACGCGCTCGCCGAGCATCAGGTCGCTCGAGATTCCGCGCCGCACCACGGGCAGATCGTGACCGACGTTCACTTTGAGCAGCGCGAGGTCGTCGTTCGGCGCCGCTGAAACCAGCTCGGCCTCGTAGACCTTGTCGTCGACGCCCGCGTCGAATTGCACCGTGATGCGCTTGGGCGAATCGCCGACGACGTGGAAGTTCGTGACGATGTAGCCGTCCTTTTGGACGACCACGCCGGAGCCGCCGCTGGTCTCGTCGCGCGCCATCTGACGGCCGAAGGGGTACTGCGAATACACGACCCTGCGCGTCGATTCGATGTACACGACCGCCGGCGCGACTTGCTGGACGACCTCGACCTCCGGCGTAATGCGCGGATTGCGTTGGACAGGTTCGCCTTGAAGCGCCGCGAGTACGAGGAGCAGGCTGTGCATGCGTGACGTCGCCGCGCGAAGGGTCGAGCGCGATGGACGCGTCGCAGCGTACGGACTGAGCCGGGCCGTTGTGAGCGCGCACTGCTGTCCGCGTGCTGCGCCGGCGAGCTTGGCTCCACGTGCCGTTCGGCGACGGCTTTTCCGGAGGCCACGTGCCGCAGGTCGGCACGTTCTGCAAGAGGTGGTGGGCCGCACTGGACTCGAACCAGTGACCTCTACGATGTCAACGTAGCGCTCTAGCCAACTGAGCTAGCGGCCCGCGATGGTGTCGGCACCCTCGCGTCGGTCGCTTCCGACCGACATTGGGGGCGGGAGCTTAGGAGCCTCGTCGAAGCGCGACAAGTGGGTAACGGGCGTGCTTCGACGAGCTCACGTTGCGCGCTCACTCGACCCAGGCGCGCTGCGTTCGCGCGGCACCGCAGCGGCGCTATGCTCTCCGCCCCTCAGATGCGCGCAGCAGCCCACCGTACGGTCGGCTCCAACTGCATACAGCGCGCGTCGTCCCGTCCCTTTCGAAGCTGCTGGTAGGTACAGATTGAAGATCGGCGTCGCCCGCGAGATCAAGGTCCACGAGAACCGAGTCGCCCTCACTCCAGCCGGCGCCGAGCGCTTGGTTTCCGCGGGGAACGAGGTGTGGGTCGAGACTCAAGCCGGAGTCGGCAGCCTGTTGTCCGACGAGACCTACCTCAAGGCCGGCGCGAAGATCGCGCCCAGCGCCGCCGACGTTTGGAAGAGCTGCGATCTGATCCTGAAGGTGAAGGAACCGCTGCAGGCCGAGTGGCCGCACATCCGCCGCGGGCAGACCTTGTTCACCTACTTCCACCTCGCCGCCGATCGCGCCTTGACGGAAGCGATGATGAAGAGCGGCGCGCACTGCTTCGCCTACGAGACGCTGGAAGTCGGGCGCACGCTGCCGTTGCTCACGCCGATGAGCGAAGTCGCCGGCCGCATGGCGATCCAAGCGGGCGCGCAATGGCTCGAACGTTCGCGCGGTGGCTCGGGGATTTTGCTCGGCGGAGTTCCGGGCGTCGATCGCGCGCACGTCTTGGTGCTCGGCGGCGGCATCGTCGGCACGCAGGCGGCGCGCATGGCCTGCGGTTTGGGCGCCGACGTCACGATCATGGACGTCAACCTCGATCGCCTGCGCTACCTCGACGAGGAGATGCCGAAGAACTGCCGCCTGCTGTACTCGACGCCCTTCGCGTTGCGCGAGTTGCTGCCCTGGGCCGACCTCGTGATCGGTGCGGTGCTGATCCCCGGCGCGGCCGCACCGAAGTTGATCCGCCGCGCGGATCTCAAGTTGATGAAGCAAGGCAGCGTGATCGTCGACGTCGCCATCGACCAAGGCGGTTGCATCGAGACGGCGCACCCGACGAGTCACGCGGAGCCGACGTACGTGATCGACGGCGTCATCCACTACTGCGTCGCCAACATGCCGGGCGCAGTGCCGCGCACGAGCACCTTCGCGTTGAACAACGCGACGCTTCCGTACGCGATCGAACTCGCCAAGCTCGGTCCGGCGCGCGCGATCAAGGAGAACGCGGCCTTGCGCACGGCCGCGAACGTCATCGGCGGCGAGGTCACGTATTCGGCGGTCGCCGAGACGTTCCAGATGAAGTACGTGCCCGCGCTCGAAGCCGCCGCGAAGATCGGCTGAGCGAGCGTCGATGGAGTTGTGGCAGGCGCTGCTGCTCGGGCTGATCGAAGGACTCACCGAGTACCTGCCGGTCAGCTCGACGGGGCACCTCTTGCTCGCCCAACGCGCGCTCGGGCTCGACGAAGGCCGCGCTTCGAATGCCTACGCGATCTGCATCCAAGCGGGAGCGGTCGCAGCGGTGTTCGGCCTGTACTTCGAGCGCGTGCGCCAAATGCTGCGCGGCTTGCTCGGAAGAGACGGCGCCGGGCTGCGTCTCACGCTCAACGTGGGAATCGCCTTCGTGCCGGCCGCGGTCGTCGGGCTCGTCTTCGACGACTGGATCGACGCGCACCTGCTCAAGCTGTGGCCGATCGTCGGCGCGTGGCTCGTCGGCGGCGTCGCGATCCTCGTCGTCGCCTACGCGCGTCGCGGCCTGTTGCCGCCGGGCGGTTTTGCTCTCGAGCAACTCGCGTGGCGCGGCGCGCTCGCGGTGGGAGCCTTGCAATGCATCGCACTGTGGCCGGGCACGAGCCGCAGCTTGGCGACGATCGTCGGCGGTGTGCTGGTCGGCATGAATCTGGCCGCGGCGCTCGAATTCAGCTTCCTGCTCGGGCTGGTCACGCTGCTCGCCGCGACCGCGTACAAATCGATGAGCGACGGCGCGCTGATGGTGCACGATTTCGGTTGGGGCGCGATCGTCGTCGGCTTCGTCGCGGCCTTCGCGGCAGCCTGGGTCAGCGTGCGTTGGATGGTGGCCTACTTGAATCGGCGCGGCCTCGAAGTGTTCGGCTACTGGCGCGTCGGATTGGCGCTGGTCACCGCGGTGTTGATCTGGCGCGGCGTGCTCGCCACGAGTTGAGCGATGGCCAAACGCGCACTGATCACGGGCATCACCGGACAGGACGGCAGCTACCTCGCGGAGCTGTTGCTCGCGCAGGGCTACGAGGTCTACGGCTTGGTGCGCCGCTCGAGCACCAGCGGCACCGCACGCATCGCGCCCCTGCTCGCGCGCGTGCACCTCGTGCGCGGCGATTTGCTCGACCAAACGAGCTTGGTGCGCGCCATGGAGCAGGCGCAGCCCGACGAGATCTACAACCTGGCCGCGCAGTCGTTCGTGCCGACCTCGTTCCAGGAGCCGGTGTTGACCGCCGAGTTCACGGCGCTCGGCGTGACGCGCATGCTCGAAGCGATGCGTTCGGTCGCGCCGCGCGCGCGCTTCTACCAAGCCTCGAGTTCGGAGCTGTTCGGCCAAGTGCCGATCGCTCCGCAGAACGAAACGACGCCCTTCCAACCGCGCAGTCCCTACGGCGTGGCCAAGCTCTACGCGCACTGGATCACGGTCAATTACCGCGAGTCCTACGGGCTGTTCGCGTGCTGCGGGATTTCGTTCAACCACGAGTCGCCGCGCCGTGGGCCGGAATTCGTGACGCGCAAGGTTTCGCT
>CAYHRR010000298.1:0-5652 GCA_964358875.1 uncultured Planctomycetaceae bacterium
CTCGATCGCATGAAGTACGACAAGCCCGAGGGGCAACCGTGGGGACGCGGCGACGCCGAGTGGGCCTGCGAGTCGCGCATCGGCAACTGCACCGACTTCCACAGCTACTTCATCGGCCTCGCGCGTTCGAAGGGCATTCCCGCGCGCTTCGAAATGGGCTTCTCGATCCCCGGCGGCGCGAATCCGGTCGAGCCCGTCAAGGGCTACCACTGCTGGGCCTATTTCTGGAGCGACACCCAGGGTTGGGTGCCGGTCGACATCTCCGAAGCGGACAAGGCGCCCGAGAAGGCCGAGTACTTCTTCGGCACGCTCGACGAGAACCGTTTCACGATGACCGGCGGTCGCGACGTGTTGCTGACTCCGCGTCCGAAGGCCGGCGCGCTCAACTTCTTCGTGTACCCCTACGCCGAGGTCGACGGTGTCGAGTTCAAGGGCGTGACGCGCGCGTTCTCGCGCCGCGATCTCTGAACCACGGCCTGCGAAACAACGCGCGGCGCGTTCTCCATGGCGGAGAACGCGCCGCGTTTGCAGAGCCGCGCATCAGCCGAGCAGCGACACCAGCGACTCGCGGCGCGGTCCGTGGTCGGGATCGGCGACGGCAAAGTGTCCGGCGCCCTTGAGCGTCGCGCCCGCGAAACGACCGTCGAGCGCGAGCACGTACACGTGCAGTCCGAAGGCGGGCTTGCCGTCCTCGCCCATCAAGGCCGGCTGCCACTTGGCTTGGCGTTGCGTTTGACGCACGACGCGCTGCAACACTTCCATGCCGGCGTCGAGCGGAGCTGCGCCGCGGCGCAGTTGTTCGACCAAGGCGAAGCTCGCATTGGCGAGGATCGAAGCCTCGCCGCGACCGGTCGCACCGGCGCTGCCCGCGTCTTGATCGCAGTACAGACCCGCACCGACGATCGGCGAATCGCCGACGCGACCGGGGATCTTGAAGGCCAGGCCGCTGGTGGTGGTCGTGCAGGCAACTTCGCCGCGCACGGACAAGGCCGAGCAATGCACGGTGCCCCAGGCGTGGTGATAGCCGCGTGCTTCGAGCGCGCGCACGTAGGCGAGCGTGCGCCGCAAGCGCGCGTCGCGCTCGTCGAGCCGCGACGATTTCTTCGCGCCGTCCTTGGTCGGAGCGAGCCAGTCGTCCTGGTCCGACATGCTCTCCTTCCACTCGAGCCATTTCTTGCGCGTGTCCTCGGTCAACAGGTCGACCGACGGGAACCCGTGCGCGCGCGCGAAGCGGAAGGCTCCTTCACCGACGAGCAAGCAGTGGTCCGTGCGCTCCATCACCAGGCGCGCCACTTCGCTCGGATGCAGGATGTTTTCGATGCACGCGACCGCGCCGGAATTGTGCGTCGGTCCGTGCATGCAGGCCGCGTCGAGTTGCACGACGCCTTCTTCGTTCGGCAAGCCGCCGAGGCCGACGCTCGTGTCGTTGGGATCGGCCTCGACGACCTTGACGACTTCGATGGCCGCAGCGAGCGGATCCGCGCCGCCTTGCAGCTTCGCGTAGTGCAGCTTCATGCCTGCGAGCGCGTTGTCGCTGCCGATCATCACCGGCCAGCCTTCGCGCGGCTTGCGCTCGACGGCGCCCTGCGGTGCGGGAGCGGCGATCGAAGCGTTGGTCGATGCACAAGCGAAGGCTGCAGCCGCCGCGCCGGCGCCGAGCAGCGCGCGGCGATCGAGGCCTTGGCGAGCGGAAACGGAACGCGTGTCGTCGGGCTTCATTTCGTGGGTTTCAGCTCGTTCTCGGGGATCCGCAGGCATTCGATGCGCAGCCATTGACGCGCTCCCGCGCACCAACGCCGCCAACTCTCCGCGACCAGCGGCGCGCCGCCGCTTTCGGCCGCGCTCGCGCGCAAGCGCTCCTCCTCGTTGAGTGAGCGCAGGTAGCGATCGAGATCCTCGGGCAGCGGATCGGCGAGCGCCAGCGCGGTCGCCATCAGCGCCACGCCCGTGCGACGGATCTCGGTCACGTCGACGTTCTCCATCCGATCGAGGCCCGTGTGGTAGGCGAAGTCGGTGAAGTGCCAGAACAAGGCCGCAGGCACGCCGTGCTCGATGAACACGTCGTGATCGCTGCCGCCCTCGAAGGGATGTTCGGCGGTTTCCCAGCCGCCTTGCGCTGCATCGTGCGCTGCATCGTGCGCGGCGACGTCGAGCAATGCACAGCGCGCGATCAAGGCGACGCCGTTGGGCGCGAATTGAGCCTCGTCGACTTGCGCCTTGCCCCACGGAGTGTGCGCGTCGGGCGCGAACACCTCGAGCGCGCCCGGATCGGGCATGCGCTCGAGCAGCGCGCGCGCGCCGGTTTTCTCGAGCGATTCGCCGGTCATGTCGCTCGACAGCGCGGCGACGGCGCGCAGCTTGGTCGCGCCGAGCCACGCGGAGCTCTGGCGGAATTCGTCGCCCCACAGGAACACCAGCGAGCGTGACGGGCGCTTGATCGCGCCTGCGTGCAGCGCGCGCGAGAGAGCGCACGCGGACTCGCACATGCCGCCGACGCCGCTCGCGTTGTCGTTCGCGCCGGGCTCCTGCACGTGGCTGACGGTGACGACCGCCTCGGCGGCTCGGTCCGTTCCGACGATCGTCGCGCACAGCGTGCGCAGCGGTCGCACGTCGAACTTCACCCGCGCTGCAAAGCGCACGCGCAGCTTCGCATCGACGTCGTGGGCCTTCTTCAGCGCTTCGAGCGAACGCGGCGAGATCATGCCGACCGGCAGCGACTGACCCGCGGGCAGTTGGCGGTACTGCACGGCGTCGAGGTGTCGAAACTGACCGCTGGGATCGGCGTTGTAGGACTCGATGTTGGCCGACAGCACGGCGACGGCGCCTAGCGTTTCGGCGCGCGTCAACACGGTGCGCAACGGCGCAGCCTCGATCACGAGCAGTTCGCCGGGCTCGAGTTCGTCGAGCGAAAACGCGATGCCGCCTTCGATCGCGCACGACGGCGCGTTGACCGGCAGCATCACGCGATCGCGACCCTCCGGCGTCTCGAAGGCGTGCAGCACGCGCTCGACACCGTCGGCGCCGATCATCGCGATGCGCGCGTCCAACGGCGTCCATGCGGAAGCGAGCACGCGCTCGCTCGAATTCGGCGCGCGCGCCGTCAGTTGCGTTTCGATGGTCGTGAGTTCGAAGCCCGCTTCGCCGCCGAATCCCGCGGCGCGCAAGCGCGCGGCAACGTGCTCGAGCGACGCTGCGTAGCCGTCGTTGGCGGGAGCGCGGTAGAAACCGTCGACGAAGCGCACACAGTCGAGGGCGCGCGAGAGATCGAATTGCTCGTAGAGCGGCGCAACGAAGCGCGCGGGCCCTGTCGGCGCAGCGACCACGGGCGGTCCGGCGTGGCGGCCTTGCAGCAACTGCGGACCCGGATCCGCCGCGAACAGTGCTTCGGGCAACTTGCTCGGCAATTCCGAGCACGCGGCGCAAAGTACGGCGCACGCGAGCGCCGCCCTGAAGCTCTCCCTGGCCATTCGACGGGGCGCGCGCATCACCCGATTCTCCTTCGACTAGGTCGCGGTCGGTCCGAGGTACTTGTCGACCAAGAGCCCGAGTCGCGCTCGAGCTTCGGCGCCGATCGTAGCGTGCGCGGTCATGATCGCGTACTTGAGCGCGCTCGCGCAGCCGCAGCGATGCTCGCTCGGCACGCGCGTCGCTCCGGCGCGCACGAGTTTCTTGGCGTTGCCGATGTTGGCGCGCATCACGGCCATGATCGCTTCGACAGTGACGGCTTCGTGCTCTTCGTGCCAGCAGTCGTAATCCGTCGCCATCGCCACCGTCGCGTAACACAGCTCCGCTTCGCGCGCGAGTTTGGCTTCTTGCAGGTTGGTCATGCCGATCACGTCGACGCCCCAACTGCGGTACAGCTTCGATTCGGCGCGCGTCGAGAACTGCGGACCTTCCATGTTGAGGTAGGTGCCGCCGTCGTGGACCTTCACGCCGATCGAGCGCGCCGCTTCGAGCGCCACGCGACGCATGTCGGGGCACACCGGTTCGGCGAACATCACGTGCGCGACGACGCCGCCTTCGAAGAACGTGTCGTGGCGATGACGCGTGCGATCGATGAACTGGTCGATGACGACGAAGTCGCCGGGGTGCACGTCCTCGCGCATCGAACCGACGGCCGACAAGGACAGCACGCGCGTCACGCCGAGATTCTTGAGGCCCCAGATGTTCGCGCGGAAGTTGATCTCGCTGGGGTTGATGCGGTGACCGCGGCCGTGGCGCGGAAGGAACACCATGCGCACGCCGTCGAGCACGCCCGTGATGTACGCGTCGCTCGGCGCGCCGAAGGGCGTCGACAGCGCGACCTCGCGCACTTCCTTGAGGCCCTCCATGTCGTAGAGGCCGGAACCACCGATCACGCCGACGACGAGTTGCTCAGTCATCCTTCTGTTCCTTCTTCGATTCCTCTGCGCGCGGCGCAGGCTCGCGCTTCGGCCCCTGACGTTTGGGCTTGTCACGCGGTGCGCGCTTGGGACGGCGCTCGTTTCCACCGCTGCGCTCGTTTCCACCGCTGCGCTCGTTTCCACCGCTGCGCTCGCTGCCCCCGCTGCGCTCGCCGCGCTCGGGCCGCTCGTTCGGCTCGCGCCGTTCGCCCTGCGCACGGATGAAGCTCGGCGGACCGCGGAAGGTCGGACGATCCGGAGCACGGCCCGCAGCACGATCGCTGCGCGGCGCACGGTGCTCGGAGCCCGCGCGCGGAGCACCTTCGCCTCGACCACCGGCCTCGTCACGATGCGGAGCACGGAACGGACGCTCGCCACGCGGCGGGCCGCTCGACGGACCGCGCTCGTCACGCCGCGGCGGGCGACGGTCGTCGCCTCCGCGCGGCGCAAAGCTGCCACGCCGTTCGTAGTTGCGCGGCGCGGAGCCGGCGCTGCTGTCGTCATCGCTACGCGGTCCGCGATCATTGCGCCACCACGGCGCGGCGCCGCCGCTGCGCTGGTCGTCGCTACGCGGCCCTCGCTCGAAGCGCCCGCTGTCGCGCGGCGGGCCGCTGGACGGAGCATCGTCGCGGCGCGGACCGCGGAATTGTCCGCGCTCGTCGCGCATCGGCGGACGACGGTCGTCGCCACCGCGCGGCGCGTAGCCGCCACGCCGATCGTCGTTGCGCGGCGCGTAGCCGCCGCTGCGCTCGTCGTCGCGACGCGGGCCACGCTCGAAGCGTCCGCTGTCGCGCGGCGGACCGCGGTACGCACCTTCGTCGCGGCGCGGGCCGCGGAATTGTCCGCGCTCGTCGCGCATCGGCGGACGACGGTCGTCGCCACCGCGCGGCGTGTAGCCGCCACGCCGATCGTCGTTGCGCGGCGCGTAGCCGCCGCTGCGTTCGCTGTTTCCGCGCGGCGGACCGCGGCGGTCGCCGCCGCGCGAACCGAAGGCCGGTGCACGCGGTGCTTCGGCGTCGCGCGGATCGCCTTGGTAGCGACGCGCCGGTCGCGCGCCATCGCCGTCGCGTGCTCCGCGCGGCGAACTGGAACTTCCGAAGCGCGTCGGCATCGGCCTCGGCGTGTCTTGGCGATAACGATCGACGCGCGGACGCTCGGAGTTCGGTCCACGCGCGCCGGAGTCGCTCGACTCGGAGTCGCCACCTTGTCGATGTTCGCTCGCGGGTGTGGCGAGCAAGCGCCGCAACACGAGCGTCGCGTAGGCACCGCG
>CAYHRR010000299.1:0-5626 GCA_964358875.1 uncultured Planctomycetaceae bacterium
TGCTGACGAAATCGGCTTGCACGCGCATGCGCGGCTCGAGCACGCCTTCGCCGTCGAGCATGCCGCTGAGAGCCTCTTTCCAATGCGTTGCCGGCGTCGAGGCGAGGAAGCCGACCCGCCCGAAGTTGATGCCGATCATCGGCACGGGACTCGCCGCAAAGGCGCGCACCGCTCCGAGAATCGCTCCGTCGCCGCCGAGCACGATGACCAAGTCCGGCAAGCGCGCCGCGGCGTCGACGGCGCTCAGCGAAGAGCGCGAGCGCACGAGTTCCGGCACATCGCCCGCGATTTCGACCCTTTCAACACGCGCTTCGATCCAGCGCATGAACTCGGCGCGAAAATCCCGCACGCCGCGCTTGGCAAGGTCGGCGACGACGAGCACCGCGCGCACCTCGCCGCGCCGCGGCGCGCTGGGTCGCACTTCGGCGCACGGCTCCGTCGGTGATCGCGGGCGTGCCATGCTGCGCTCAACCGACCCGCGTCGATTGCAGGAGCTGACGGACGTAACGCTCGAGCTCGTCGGCATCGAGACCGCACTCGCTCAATTGCTCTTCGCGCGTCGTCTTGTGATCGATGTAGCGATCGGGAATGCCGAACACCTTGATCTGCGCGCGTTGCGTCGGAATGCGTGCCGCGCATTCGAGCACCGCGGATCCGAAGCCGCCGGCGCGTTGGTGTTCCTCGAGCGTGAGCAACCACCGGAAACTCGACAGGTGCTGCGCGAGCAACTCCTCGTCGATCGGCTTGGCGAAGCGCGCGTCGACGAGCGCAATGCTCACGCCGCGCCGCGCCAAGCGCTCGACAGCCTCCGCGGCTTGATTGACGAGCGCGCCGTAGGCCCAAATCACGACGCTGCGTTCGGATTGCGGCGCGTCGATCAACACCTCGGCCTTGCCCGGTTGCATCGCGCGGCGTTCGCTGGCGTGGATGCGTTCGACGCCGGGACAGTTGTCGCGCGGATAGCGCAGCGCGCTGGGTCCGTTCAAGGTCAGCGCCATTTCGAGCATGCGGCGCATGTCGCTCGCGTCGCGCGGCGCACACAGCGTCATGTTCGGAAGCGTGCGCAGGTAGGCGATGTCGAACACGCCGTTGTGTGTCGGTCCGTCTTGACCGACGAGGCCCGCGCGGTCCATGCAGAACACGACCGGCAAGTTCTGCAGCGAGACCTCTTGGAACACTTGATCGTAGGCGCGCTGCAAGAACGTCGAGTACACGGCGACGCAGGGACGCAGGCCGGCCTTCGCCATACCGGCGGCCATGGCGACAGCGTGTTGCTCGGTGATGCCCGTGTCGTGAAAACGGGTCGGCAGTCGCTCGGCGAATTGCTCGAGCCCGGTGCCCGACGGCATGCCGGCCGTCAACGCGTGCACGCGCAGATCGCGCTCGGCGATCTTGAGCAGCGCGTCGGCGAATACCTTCGTGTAGGCAGGCCCGTGGACCTTGGCGGTGTCGGGAACGAGCGAAGGTCCCGGCAATTTCGACGAATCCGCGCCGGCTGTGCGCGGCGCCACTGTGCCTTTGACTCCGTGCACGCGCTCGGGGTGCGTCGGAGCGCTCGGGTGACCCTTACCCTTCTCGGTGAGCACGTGCAGGATCACCGTGCCTTCGAGTTCGCGCACGCGCTGCAGGTTTTCGACCAGGTACTTCACGTCGTGGCCGCGGATCGGACCGACGTAGGTGATGCCGAGTTCTTCGAACACATGTCCGGGCACCAGCGTGTGCCGCACGACTTCGGCCATGTCATCGAGCGTGCGATCGACGCGTCCACCGATGACGGGGATCGCGTTGACCAGCTTCGAGATCTCTTGGTGCGCGCGCTGCACGACCTTCGCGCTGCGAATGCGCGACAAGTAGCGCGCCAGCGAGCCGACGGACTTCGAGATCGACCACTCGTTGTCGTTGAGGATGACCAGCACTTTGCGACCGCTCGCGGCCGCGTGGTTGAGCGCTTCGAAAGCCACGCCCGCACCAAGGCTCGCATCGCCGATCACCGCGATCACGTGCGGCGGCACCGGCTCGTGCGAAGCGCCGAAGCCGAGCCCCAGGCTCAAGCTGATGCTCGTGCCTGCGTGGCCGGTGTGGAACAGGTCGTACTCGCTCTCGCCGGGGTGCGTGAAGCCGCACAGGCCGTCGGTCTGACGCAGCGACGAGAAGCGCTCGCGTCGCCCGGTGAAGATCTTGTGCGGATAGCACTGGTGGCTGACGTCCCACACGCAGCGATCGC
Organism: uncultured Planctomycetaceae bacterium; assembly: GCA_964358875.1. GTDB lineage: Bacteria > Planctomycetota > UBA1135 > UBA1135 > CAYHRR01. The sequence continues at coordinate 2,225 of CAYHRR010000299.1, forward strand.
GCTTGAGGTCGAAGACGTAGTGCAGCGCGGTCGAGAGTTCGACGACACCGAGGTTCGAGCCGAGGTGACCTCCGGTTTTTTGCACGGAGTTCAGCAGGAACTCGCGCACCTCCGCGCAGACCTGCGGCAGATCCTCGAGCGGCAAGCGCTTGAGGTCGTCGGGAGAGTGGATGTGCTCCAGCAGCGCCGGTTGGACTGGAAGGCCCTCGGGCGAGTTGGCGGCGGACGCGGATTCGGACATGCGGTGGAGGCCTAGGGGACGAACATCCTTGGCTAGATGCGCTGCCTTTGCAACCCGGACACCGGTGGCCGAGCGCCAGGGAGGATCACGAACGTCGATCGAGCAGGAACCCAACCATCTGAAGCGCGAGGGCGCTCGAGTCGCCGCCGAGTTCCACGGCTAGCACTCGCGCGTGCTCGCCCTGCGCGTGCGCGTAGCGCCGCGTTCCGTCGACTCCGAGCGCGGCGACCAAGGTGGGCTTGTTCTGCGCCGCGTCTTTTCCCGGCGTCTTGCCGAGCGCGGCCTTGTCGGAAGTGACGTCGAGCAGGTCGTCGACCGCCTGGAAACACGCGCCCAGCGCGAGCCCCCACGCGCGCACCTTCTCGCGCCGCAAGTCGGGCGCGCGTGCCGCGATCGCGCCCAACTCCGCAGCGGCCGCGATCAACATCCCGGTCTTCTTGCGGTGCATCTCTTGGATCGCCGCGAGCGTCGGCCGCTTGCCGGACAAGCCCATGTCGAGCACTTGCCCGCCGACCATGCCGGCCGGACCGATCGCGGAGGCCAGCACTTGCACCGCCGGTTTGCAGCGTTCGTCGGGCGCGCTCGAACGCGTGAAGAAAATCAGCGACTGAAAGGCCTGCGACTGCAGCGCATCGCCGGCGAGCACGGCGAGCGCTTCGCCGAATTGTTTGTGGCAACTGGGACGGCCGCGACGCCAATCGTCGTCGTCCATGCACGGCAAATCGTCGTGAATCAGGCTGTAGGCGTGCACCAATTCGACGGCGATCGCCGCGCTCTCCGCGTCGAGATCAGCACCGCCGCACCAACGCGCGACGAGCCGCACCAAGGCCGGCCGAAAGCGTTTGCCGCCGCCGAGAACGGCGTAGCGCATCGCGGCATTCAGATCGCTCGGCACGCCCGCGCTAGGAGCCAGCGTCTCGTCCAGAAGCGGCTCGATCCACGCCTGTGTTTCGGCGAGCCACGTGTCGATCGTCGTGGGCACGGCGCGCATCAAGCCTTCGCGGAGTCCGGATCGCCTGCGTAGGGTTTGCTGCCGGCCTCGGTGAGCTCGTCGACCTGCCTTTGAAAGCTGTCGAGGATCGAGCGGCACTCGCGCGCGAGGTCCGTGCCCTGCTGATAGCGCGCGATCGCGTCTTCGAGCCCGATCTTGCCCTGTTCCAGCTCCGCTACGATTTGCTCGAGCTTCGCCAAACGCTCATCGAAGGTCGCTTCGCTCTTCTGGCCTGCATCCGCGCGCGTTTTCGATGACATGGGCGGGAGTCTAGCGGTACCGAAAACAATTCCAGCCCTGCACGCCGCCTTGCCTACTCTCTCGTCTACGGTAGACTTCGCTCGTTCGCAGCTGTGTTCTAGAAAGCGTGCGCGCTTGGTCGACGGACACACCCACGCGTGGCGTTCCACGCGCGGCGCATCACCCCTCCACCTCGTACCGCACCCTGATCCCGCCACATGTCGCTCAAGGTCGTCCTGATCTATGCCAAGAGCCAGGCGATCCGCGCTATGGCCGCCGAGATCTATGCCGACGACAAAGCCGTCAAAGGCGAAGGGTCGCGCGACGAGATCTTTCCGCCGCTGGGCATCGGCATCCTCGCGGCAGAGTTGTTGGAGCTGGGCTACGAGGTCAAGTTGCTCGACGACTCGATCGAGGACATCGAGACCCTGCGCGCCGGCATGGAGTGGGCCGACGTCGTCGGCATCTCGGCTCTGACGCCGAACGCACGCCGCGCCAAGGAGCTCGGCTTGATGGCGCGCAACGAGCTCAAGCGTTTCGTGATCATGGGCGGGCCGCACCCCACCACGAATCCCGAGTACTTCCTCGAACCGGGTGCCGCCGACATTTGCGTCCAAGGTGAAGGCGACTTGACCCTGCCCGAGGTGCTGGCGAAGTACACGCAGCCCGAGACATGGGCGGACATCCAGGGCATCACCTTTCGCGGCGAAAACGAGCTGATTCGCACGCCGCGCCGGGCCTTGGTGAAGAAGGTCGACGACCTGCCCTTCCCGGCTTACCACCTGTACGACATCCCCAAGTACATGCGCCTGATGGTCAACCCGGGCGTGACCTTGATCACGTCGCGTGGTTGCCCGTACGCGTGCACCTTCTGCGACGCAGAGATGACGCCGCGCCAGTACCGCTCGATGAGCCCGACGCGCGTCGTCGATCTGCTCGAGCAACTGCTCAAGACCTACAACCCGCCGCAGTTCATGTTCTTCGACGACCTGTTCACGATCCAACGCAAGCGCGTGATCGCGATCTGCCAGGAGATCGTGCAGCGCGGCTTGTTCTTCGAGTGGGCCTGCGAGTCGCGTCTCGACACGATGGACTTCGAGATGCTGCGCTGGATGAAAAAAGCCGGCTGCGTGAAGATCTACTACGGCCTGGAATCGGGCTCGCCGGACGTGCTCGTGTCGGTGAAGAAGGGGCTGACCAAGGAGAAGATCCTGTCCGCTGCAAAGCTCAACCGCGATGTCGGCATGAGCTTCAAGTACTTCCTGATCTACGGTTTCCCGCAGGAAACCAAGAAGGATCACGAGCTGACCGAAGAGATCGTGCGCCTGACGCGGCCGGACCAAGTTCACGTGTCGCTGCTGCAGCCGATCCCGGGCACCGAGATCTACGAGCAGCTCAAGCCGTACCTGTTGAAGGACGTCGCCGACATCGACTTCCACTACTGGCACGCGACCGAGACGTTCAAGCATCCGAATTTCACGCACGCCGAGTTGAACGCCGAGCGCGACAAGCTGCTGCTCATGCATGCGCGTGCGACGCGCAATTGGCGCGCGCAAGTGCAGCGCAAGTGGGAGCGCCTGCTCGCGATGATCAAGAACCCCGTGCTCGTGCAGGACTTCATCGAGGTGCGCCGCCGCCGCGCGACCTATCGCCGGCGCGTCAAGGGCAGCGAGTGGGGCCACGTCTTCAACCGCGGCAAGCGCGATCACGTCGCGCTGCAAGTTCCGTCGGTCCACCTCGACTGAACCGCGCTCAGCGCGAGTTCTGCGCGCGCGCCGCCGCATAGCCGCGCTGCATCGGAACGCGCGCGGCGTCGGGCAACTGCGCGAGCCACGCCTGCGCTTCCTCGGCGTCGAGGAACACCGGCCCCTTGCACCGCTCGAAGGAACGCGTGATGCGTCCGTCGCCGCGCGCGTCGTAGAAACGCCGC
>CAYHRR010000300.1:0-5582 GCA_964358875.1 uncultured Planctomycetaceae bacterium
GGCAGGCGCTCGCTTCCGATGGCGCACCCGCCTTGTCGCAGTCGATCGGCGCCGTCGCTGCGGAAGTCGGTTATGAGGCTCTGCTCGCACCCTCCGCCGCCGTTCGCGGGACCGTCACGCTCGTGGTCTTCCCCGGAACACTGCTCGCGGGCAGCCGACTGATCCCCCACGGTCTGCGCGTGCGTTGACCGTCCGGTCTTATGCCTGCATTTTTGCAGGTTTTTATGCCGGCAGACCCCCGGACTCGGCTCCAATGCTGTCGATACCCAGGCACACTCATGAGCACCAGCACCGCCCGCAGCCGTCGCGCGCCCGTCACGTCACCTTTCGCGGCGTTGCGCATCGAACTCGATCTCAGTCGCCCGGCCTTCAGCCGCCTGCTCGGCTTTTCCGAGCGCGCCGTCGCCAGCTGGGAGAGCGGCGCACAAGCGCCCGGCGAAGCTGCGACGCGTGCGCTGCGACAGATCGAACGCATTCGCGACGGTGCCGCGCGCGTGATGAAAGCGAAGGCCGTGCCGGCTTGGTTGCTCGCGCCGAACGAAGCCTTTGGCGGGCTCAAGCCGATCGAGCTGATCGAGCGCGGCGAACACGATCGCATATGGCGCACGCTGTTCTCGATCGAAGCGGGAGTGCCGCTCTAAGCGCGAGGCGCCGCCTCCGCCTGCTACCACTTTTCCGAAACGGGATCGCGCTTGAAGGTAAGCCACTGTGGCCAGCAGTCCGGATCCCAGTCACAGGTACGGTACGGCGTTAGTTCGAGCTCAAACCAACCGCCGTCGTACGGCGTCAGATAGGTGTCGAGCGCGAGGCGCACCGGTTGACGATCCGATCCGATCCAGGAGATCGAGACGCCGGAATCACCGGCGATATCGAGTTCGCTGCACCACGCTTCGTCCGGTTGCAGCACATCGCGGCTCCAGCTTCCGCCGGTGACCCTGACGACCACGTCGAAAGCCGGCGCTCCGGTTTTGTTGACGACCGTGAAGTGCATTCGCCATGGCCGCATGAACGCGACGGCGAACGCGCCGAACAACGCCGCAGCGGTCAACACTCCGACGAAGATGCGCTTCCGCCCGCTCGACCGACGCGACGCCGAGGGCACAGGCTCAGCCACGCGCTCCCGCCGGCTTTTTCGCGGCGGCGAGGCGCAGGACTTCGCCGACGAGCTTCTCGATTCCGACGGCGACCTCGGCGATGCGCGCTTCGTACATGTAGGCGGGCGTGGTGACGACGCGGTTCGCCTCGTCGACGCGGAACTCCTTCACCGGACATTTCACGTGCACCGCCCCCATCGCTTCGAGCGCGCTCGCCGTGCCCGCGTCTTCGCCGATCGTCATCGTCGCGTGGACGGCGCTGCCTTTGAACGCACTCGCGACGACGGCCGGCGAGATGCACACCGCACCGATGGGCTTCTTCGCGGCGTGCATGTCGCGCACGAGCCGCGCGACTTCGGCGTGCGGCGTCGCGTTCGGGCCTGCAGTCGCGAAGTCGCACAGATTCTTCGCCGCGCCGAAACCGCCGGGCAGGATCACGCCGTCGAGATCGCAGGCCTGCACCACGGCGATGTCGACGATCTTGCCGCGTGCGATGCGCGCCGCTTCGGCGAGCACGTTGCGTTGCTCGCCCGTCGGCTTGAAGGTGCGGTGATCGACGACGTGCTTCTGCGCGATGTCAGGCGCCATGCACACGACTTGCGCGCCCGCGCGATCGAGAAAGAGCAGCGTCAGCACCGCCTCGTGAATCTCGCTGCCGTCGAGAAAACCGCAACCTGCGAGAACGACTCCGACCTTGACCATTTCGAACTCCTTGACCGTGTTCCTCGCGGTCGCGCGCGAGCCTACACCAGCGGCGCGAGTCGCCGAACGGGTTCGTCGGGCACAACCTCACTCGATGCGCGACGGACATTGCAGAGCGAGCTCGCAGCGTGCGCACTTCGGCGTCGCGCGACACACCGTTTGGCCGAGTCGGCGTGCGAGGAGATACAGCGCGATGCGCGCTTCGACGTCGCTCGCACACTCTTGCTCCGCCGCTGCGCACGCCGCGCGGTAGCTCGCCGCGTAGTTCCCGGCCTCGCGACCGTAGCCGAGGCGCAGCAACGCGCGCAGGCCGTTCGATTCGAGCGCAACGAGCGGCGCGGATCCCGCGAACAAGATCAAGCGCTCCGCGCCCGGCGCGCCGATGCCTGGAAAGTGCCGAAGGGTTTTGCGCGCCGCAGCTAGCGGCAACTTCACGAGTTCGCGCGGGTCGCCGACGCTCTCGAACAGCGCCGCGCATTCGCGCAGCTTCGCGACGCGTTGCAGGGCGAGCTTGCCGTGCTCGCAGGCCGCGAGCAGCGCCGCGTCCTTCGCCGCTGCGATGCGTTCGGCGCGCAAACCCGTCGCGCGCTGCAACTCCGCGAAGGCCGCCTCGCGCGCCGCGTCGTTGCACAAATAGGCCACGTTTTCCCACAGGATCGCGTGCCACGGATCGCGCGGAGGCCCGTCGGCCTCACCGCTGCGTGCGAGGACGGTGAGCAGGCGCTCGAGTCGCGTGGGACGCGCGGGCATGGCGCAATCCTAGGAGAGCGTTTGACGAACGGTGAGGCGGGATCCACGGTTCGCGTACGTCGGCGACGACCACGAGTCGACTCGCAGCGCTCGCAGGCCGTTTCGAAATCTCGCGTCACGTCTTCGGCGGCGCGTTGCTCGCCCTGCGACGACTGCGCGCTGCCCGACAAGTCGAACCGCATTCGGTGAGCTGCACGGAAGCACGCCGTGCGGCTGGACTCGCGCGCATGCTTCACCACAATGCGCAGCACCACGTCGCACTCCTACGCGGCCACCACAGAGGATCCATGGAACACGCACCGACCGAGCCCGACGATTCGGAACGCCGCTGGTTGGCGGAGACCTACCAACGCAACGCTCCGCAGCTCACGCTGCGCGCGATCGTGTTCGGCATGTTGATCGGCGCGTTGATGTGCGTGTCCAACCTGTACGTCTTTCTCAAGACGGGCTGGTCCATGGGCATCACGATCACGGCGGCGATCATCGCCTTCGCGTTGTTCCAAGCGCTGCAAGCCGCGCGCTTGACGCGCAGACCTCTGACGGCGCTCGAGAACAATGCGTTGACCACGGTCGCCTCCGGCGCGGGCTACATGACCGGCGGCGGCAACATGGCGGCCTTCGGCGCGTTGATGATGGTCACGTCGGTGCGACCGGATTCGGTGTCGATGATCGCGTGGTTCGCGGTGATCGCAGCGCTCGGCGTGTTCACGGCGATTCCGATCAAGCGCCAGTTGATCAACCGCGAAGCGCTCGCCTTTCCCACGGGAACAGCCACGGCGCAAACGCTGCGCTCGTTGCACGGCGAGGCGGGCAAGGGCGGTTCGCAGCAAGCGTGGGCGCTCGGCATCGCGGCCGCAGGTGCCGCCGCGTTGACTTGGCTGCGCAAGGGCAAGGTCAGCTGGATGCCTTGGAATCTGCCGGAGAATTTCGGCCTGCCGGTCACGCTCGCCGGGCGCGCGTTGAAGGACTGGACGCTGGTGCTGACGTCGGAAGTGGTGCTGATCGGCGCGGGCGCCTTGATGAGCTTCCGCACGGGCTGGTCGCTGTTGCTCGGCGGCGTGCTGACCTACGGCGTGCTCGCGCCGGAGCTCGTCGAGCGCGGGCTCGTGACGACCGTGACCTACCGCTCGATCGTCGGATGGACGGTGTGGCCCGGCGCGTCGATCCTCGTCGCCTCGGGCTTGACCTCCTTCGCTCTCGATTGGCGCAGCGTCGCGCGCTCGTTCTCCGGCCTCACGCGCATTTTCAAACGCCGCAGCGAGACCGCGGCGGATCCGATCGATGCCGTCGAATGTCCGGGCTGGTGGTTTCCCGCGGGTTTTGCCGTGCTCGGGCCGCTCGTCGTCGTGTTGATGATCTGGCTGTTCCAGATTCCGTGGTGGGCCGGCGCGATCGCGGTGCCGCTCGCCGTCGTGATGGGTTTCATCGCGGCGCGCGTCACGGGCGAGACCGACATCACGCCGACCAAGGCCCTCGGTCCGGTGACGCAACTCGTCTTCGGAGTGCTCACGCCCGGCAACTTGTCGGGCAACATCATGAGCGCGAACGTGACCGGCGGAATCGGACTGCACGCAGCGGACTTGTTGACCACGTTGAAGACGGGCCGCTTGCTGGGAGCCAATCCGCGCGTGCAGTTCTACGCGCAGTTGTTCGGCGTCGTCGCGGGCGCAGCGCTCGTGGTGCCGGCCTTCAACTACCTGATCACGGATCCGGCGACGATGCTCGGATCCGAGACGTGGCCGGCTCCATCGTGTTTGGTGTGGGCGGGTGTGTCGAAGGCCTTCGCCGGCGGACTCGGCGCGCTCGACTCCCTCGCCAAGTCGGCGATCATCGCGGGCCTGTTGCTCGGCGTGGCGCTCGCCTTGATGGAAAAGTTCGCTTCGGCGGCGCTCAAGCCCTTCGTCCCGTCGCCGGCCGGATTGGGGCTCGCGATGGTGATGCCCGGAAGCAACTCGATCTCGATGTTCCTCGGCGCGTTGCTCGCCGTGCTGTGGCGGCGTTGGTGGAAGCGTTCGGCCGAACAATTCGTCACGCCGGTCGCGTCCGGTTTGATCGCCGGCGAGAGCCTGATGGGCGTCGCTATGGCGCTGCTCGTGGCCTTTGGGTGGATCGCAAAGTGATGCATCGAAGCGAACCGAACCGCTGCGCGCTGCGCACACGCACGGCATGAACGCGCCCATCGAAATCACGCGTCCGCGTCGGCCGCATCCGGGTTTTCGCAGCGGACACCACGTGTGGATTTTCCGGCACGGCGAAGTCGGTGAGGCCTTTCAGGGCTTGGCCTACGGCGGCATGGACGTGCCCTTGTCGGAGCAAGGTCGCGCCGATTCGCAGGCGCTGGCGCAGCGCTTTCGCGACGTGAAGTTCAGCGCGATCGTCGCCTCGACCTTGCAGCGCGCGCGCACGCTCGGCGAGGAGCTGCAGCGCGCGAGCGGAGCGCAGCTCGAACTGAGCGCCGGCCTGGTCGAGATCGACCGCGGTCGCTGGCAGGGCCGACCGATGAAGGAGCTGCTCGCGCAACACGAGCGCGAACTCGGCGCGTTCTATGACGATCCTTGGAACTGGCGCGAGCACGGCGGCGAGACCGACAGCGACGTCGTCGCGCGTGCATGGCCGGTGCTCGAAGATGCGCTGCGCCGCCACGGCGGATCGCTGGCCATCGCGTGTCACTACAACGTCGTGCGCAACTTGCTGGCGCACGCGCTCGGCGTCGAACCCAACGCGTCGTTTCGCATTCGCACGGATTTGACCGCCGGCGCGCTGTTGCACGATTCGCCCGAAGGCTGGGTGCTCGTGCGCTCGAACGTGCGCACGCCGGGACGCGCGGCGACGTGACTCGCAGCACAGCGCGCCGACCCGCACGCGGCGCTCGAACGACGCTGAACTCCGTCTTCGCCGTGCACGCGCAGCGCTCCTCCACCGACACGCGAGGCTGCACCGCCGCGACTCGCTTGCTACAAGTGCGCGCATGTCCTCCATCGGTGTCGCCGAAGCCGGCCCGGTGCGCAGTCGCGCCGAGAAGCTCGCGCTGGCGGC
>CAYHRR010000301.1:0-5554 GCA_964358875.1 uncultured Planctomycetaceae bacterium
GCTCCGAGCGATCGGAGTCGCCCCGCTGTCTTTGGTGAAGTGCGCGCGAGGTCGCAGCACGTCGGCGATCAGCGAGCGCCGGCCGCGGCGGTTTATTCGTCGAGGTGGCGAATACCGCGAATAAATATGCAGGACTTGACCTCGCTTCGTTTCGTTTTATTCTTCGCGCGCCCATGGCCGATCCCACCGACCGACGCGAAGCGATTCGCGAGCTGCTGCGCGATGCCGAGATCGCCAACCAAGACGAGCTGATCGCGCGTCTCGAAAAGCGCGGCTTCCACACCTCGCAGCCGGTGCTTTCGCGCGACCTGCGCGCGCTCAACGTCGCCAAGCAAGCGGGCGTCTACCGCGTGCCCGAAGAAGAGCGCATCACGCCGCTCGCCGCGCTGAAGAGCCTGTTGCGCTCCGTCCATCCCGTTCAGCACCTGCTGATGTTGCGCTGCGAGCCCGGTGCCGCGAGCGCCGTCGCGCGCGCGCTCGAAGCGGAAGAAGTGGACGGCATGGTCGGCACTCTCGCGGGCGACGACACCGTGCTCGTCGCCGTCGCATCCCACGCCGCCGGACAGCGCGTCCGTCGGCGCGTTCAGGACCTCCTCTAGTCGTTTTCAAGGAGCTCGACCTTGCGCGTATTGCTGGCCTATTCCGGTGGACTCGACACGTCCTACCTCGTCGCGTGGCTGACGCGTGTCGAAGGTGCAGAAGTGACGACCTTGGCCGTCGACTGCGGCGGTTGGTCGCCGCAAGAACGCCGCGACATCGAGAGCCGCGCGCTCGCGCTCGGTTCGGTCGAGCACCGTTTCGTCGACGCGCGCCGCGAACTCTTCGAGCGCGTGCTCCGTTGGCTCATCGCCGGCAACGTCAAACGCGGCGCGGCCTATCCGTTGTCAGTGGGCGCCGAGCGCGGTCTGCAAGCCGAGATCCTGGCCAAGGTCGCGATCGAAGGCGGCTTCGATGCCTGCGCACACGGCTGCACAGCGGCGGGCAACGATCAAGTGCGCTTCGAGGCCGCGCTCGCCACGATCGCGCCGCAGCTGCGTGTGCTCGCGCCCGTGCGCGATCTCGCGCCGAGTCGCGACGAGCAACGCCGCTGGCTCGCCGAGCACCATCTCCCGGTGCCGCACGCGGGCGGCAAATACTCGGTCAACCAAGGACTGTGGGGCGTGACCATCGGAGGCGGTGAGCTGCACACGTCGCACCAAGCCTTGCCCGAGGACGCCTGGTACTGGACGAAGAACGGCCACGGTCGCGCGACGTTGCAGATCGGCTTCGAAGCCGGCGTGCCGGTGTCGCTCGGCGGTTTGCCGCTCGATCCGGTGACGCTGATCGAACGCTTGAACCTCGAGGCGGGCGCCTTCGGTGTCGGCCGCGGCTACCACCTCGGCGACACGGTGCTCGGCATCAAGGGTCGCATCGCCTTCGAAGCTCCGGCGGCGGAGGTGTTGATCGAAGCGCACAGAGAACTCGAGAAGCTCGTCTTGATCGAAGACCAGCGCTTCTGGAAGGACCACCTCGGCGACGTGTACGGAAAGCGCCTGCACCAAGGCCTGTTCCACGATCCGTTCCAGCGCGACCTCGAGGCCTTCTTCGTCTCGTCGCAGCAGCGCGTCACCGGCACGGCCAAGGTGCGTGTGCAGCCGGGCAGCGTGCTCGTCGAAGGCGTCGATTCGCCCTACAGCATGTTGACGGCGAGCGATGCGAAGTACGGCGAGCGCGCGGGTTCGAACGCGACGCCGCAGGGAGCGCTGGGCCTCGCGCGCGCGCTCGCCGAACCGGCGCGGCTGTACCGGCGCGCAGGCGAAAAAGGTCTCGCGGAGCTGACGAAATGAAGCGCTGCACACTCGACAAGATCGCCTCGGTCACGCTGCGCCTCGGCCTCGATCGAAACGCCGTGCTCGGCGAATCGATTCCGGCGGAGGCGGGCACGGTCGTCGCCTGTCGCATCAAGAACGCGAAGACCTCCTACAACACGCTCGAGGACGTGCACGGCCGCATGGTCGCGCTGCATCCCGGCGACGTCATCGCGGGCGCGCTCGGACATCGCGACGCGCTGTACGGCTACTCGGGTTCGGTGCCGAAGAAGGTCGGTGTCGGCGACGAGTTGCAGCTTTTGAATCTCGGCGGCGTGATCGGCACGGGCGCAGAGGCGACGGCGCAAAACGGCGAACCGTTCAAGCTCGAAGTGCTCGGTGCCGTGCTCGAGTTCCCGTACCTCGCCACGCGCGTCGGCCTGCCGGCGAACATCGTGCGCGCCGCGCTGCCGACGCAACCGATGCCGACGCGCGCCGAGGGATTGCCTCCGTTGATCGTGCTCGTCGGAACGTGCATGGACGCGGGCAAGACGACGGCGGCGTCGATCTTGATCAGCGAGATGACGCACAAGGGCATGCGCGTCGCCGCAGGCAAGCTCACCGGCGTTTCATTGCGTCGCGACATCCTGCAGATGAAGGACTGCGGCGCGGAACCGGTCGCGATCTTCACCGACTTCGGCGTCGTGACCACCGACGAGCGCACTGCGGCACCGGCCGCGCACAGCTTGATCGCCAACCTCGCGCAGTCCGAGCCCGACGTCATCGTGCTCGAGATGGGCGACGGTTTGCTCGGCACCTACGGCGTGCATGCCTTGCTCGCCGACGAGTGCATTCGCGCGAACATTCAGAGCGTCGTGTTGTGCGCGCAAGATCCCGTCGGTGCGTGGGGCGGACAGTCGCTGCTGCGCGACAGGTACGGCCTCGAAATCGATGTCGTGTCCGGCAAGGTCACCGACACGCCTGTCGGTCGGCGCTTCTGTCGCGAGAAGCTCGGCTTGGCGGCGTTCAACGCCTTGCGCGAGGGTCGCGAACTCGCCGACACGGTGCTGGCGAGCTTGAAGAAGCGCGGCGTCGGAGCGTTGACGGCATGACGGCGCAAGTGCGCAACACGCTCGCGGAAACGACGACGTCGACCGTGCCGACATGGGTGTTCGGAGCGAAGGGCATGCTCGCCGGCGAGCTGCTGCGCTTGCTCGATCTGCATCCGGCCTTGGCGTTGCGCGGCGCGGTTTCGCGCAGCGAGCAACGCGTCAGCGAAGCCCATTCGCACGTGCGCACCGAGGTCGTGACGTGCAGCGCCGAGGAAGCGCGCGCGGCGCTCCGCGAGGTGTCGAAGGCCGGCGCGCCCGCGGCCGTGTTCCTCGCCTTGCCGCACGGTGAGTCGGTCGCGACGTGGCGCGCGCTGCAGGCGGAGCTCGGCGAGCAGGCGCACGCGTTGCGCGTCGTCGATCTCGCCGCCGACTTTCGTTTGCGCGATCCCGCGCGTTACGCGGCGGCCTACGGCCATGCACACGCGGCTCCGGAAGAGCTCGCGAGCTTCGCCTACGGCTTGCCGGAGTTCCATCGCGCCGCGATCGCGAACTCGCGTCGCGCTGCGGCGCCCGGATGTTTTGCGACCGCGATGCAGCTCGCCTGCGTGCCCGCTGCACGCGCCAAGTTGCTCGACGCCACGCGCCCGTGGATCTTGCACGGCATCACCGGTTCGAGCGGCAGCGGCGTCGAACCCAAGCCGGGCACGCACCATCCGTGGCGCCACGGAAACATGTGGGCCTACGCGCTCGACGGTCATCGCCACGAGGCCGAACTCGCGCAAGCCCTCGAAAACAGCGGCATTTCGGCCCCTTTGCACTTCGTCGCGCACTCGGGGCCCTTCGCGCGCGGCATCCACATGACGTGCGCGCTGCCGCTCGCGCGCCGAGTGACGACGGCCGAAGTGCGCTCGATCTACGCCGAGACGTTTGCGGGCGAGACGTTTGTCGAAGTGCTCGAAAGCAAGGTCCCCGACCTGCGCTCGATCAGCGCTTCGAACCGCGCGCAGCTCGCGGTCAGCGTGCGCGGCGAAGTGCTCACCGTGTTGTGCACGCTCGACAACATGGTCAAGGGCGGCGCAGGACAAGCGCTGCAGTGCATGAACCTGATGCTCGGATTCCCCGAACACTGGGGTCTTCCCCGAGCCGGACTTGGAGTCGCCTGATGACCATGCTTCGCGAAATCGACGCCTACGCGCGTCTTCCGCTTCCGATCGCTTCGGCCGAAGGCAACGAGCTCGTGCTCAACGACGGGCGGCGCGTGCTCGATTTGTACGGCGGCCACTGCGTCAACACGCTCGGCGCCGGCGATCCCGCGCTCGGTCGCGTGATCCAAGAACAGTGGAAGCGTCTGTCGTTCGCGACGAATCTGCTCGACCACGAGCCGCGCAAACAGTTCCTCGCGGCGCTCGAACCGACCTTGCCGTTCGCCGAAGACGGTTGGCAAGTCTTCGCGACGAACAGCGGCGCGGAGGCGAACGAGAACGCGCTCAAGCTCGCGCTGGCTTTCACCAAGCGCTGCAAGGTCGTGTTCTTCAAGGGCGCGTTCCACGGCCGCACTTCGGCAGCGGCGGCGGTCAGCGACACGAAGCTCGCCGCGTTCCCCGCGACGCCCTTCGATGTCGTCAAGCTGCCCTGGAACGACGTCGACGCCGCGGCGCAAGCAATCGACCTCACCGTCGGCGCGGTGATCCTCGAGCCGTACCAATCGCTCGCCGGCGTCACCGAGCCGAGCGCGGAGTTCCTCGACACGTTGCGGCGCGCCTGCGATCGCAGCGGTGCGCTCTTGATCTTCGACGAAGTGCAAACGGGCAACGGACGCCTCGGAAAACCCTGGGCTTCGCAGCATTTCGGCGTGGTTCCCGATGCGTTCACGACGGCCAAGGGCGCGGGCGGCGGCTTGCCGATCGGCTTGACGATCGCGCGTTCGAAGATGGCTTCGGCCGTGCCCGGCAAGTTGTTCGGTTCGACCTTCGGCGGCGGTCCGCTGGTGCTCGCCGCTGCCGCGGAAGTTTCGCGCCGCATCATGGCGCCGGGCTTCCTCGACAATGTGCGCGCGACATCGCAAGCGCTTCGTCAGGCGGCCTTGCGAGGTCCGATCGAGCGCGTGCGCGGCGCGGGTTTGTTGCTCGGACTCGTCGTCAAGCCCGAGCTGAAGGCCGCGACGTTGCGCGATCAGCTGCTCGAACAAGGCGTGCTCGTCGGAACGAGCGATGACCCTCAAGTGCTGCGCTTGTCGCCTGCGCTCACGTTGAAGCCGGCCGACGCCGCGCGCCTTCAGCACGCGCTCGAAGCGACGCAGGTGAAGGCGTGAAGGGCTTCTACCACCTCGCCGATCTCGCGACGCCCGAGGTCGAAAAGCTCGTCGTACGCGCGTTGCACTTGCGCGCCGGCATGACGCCGCGGCGCTTCGAAGGCAAGGCGCTCGGCTTGCTCTTCTTCAATCCGTCGCTGCGCACGCAGGCCTCGTTCCAACGCGCGGCGGGCAAGCTCGGCCTCGATCTCGTGCAACTGCAAGCCGGCGGCAACGGCGTGTGGGGCATCGAATGCGAGGACGGCGCCGTGATGGACGCGGGCAATGCCGAGCATGTGCGCGAGGCCGCGCCGGTGCTCGGACGGTTCGTCGACGCGCTCGCGATCCGCGCCTTCGCGGGCATCCAATCGCTCGACACGGATCTGCGCGACGCGTTGATGAACGGCTTCCGTCGTCACGCGGGC
>CAYHRR010000302.1:0-5532 GCA_964358875.1 uncultured Planctomycetaceae bacterium
TTGACGCCCAGCGTCTCGGCCGGGCCGCCGAAGCGTTGCAGCTCGCGCTGCTGCCAACCATTCGACTGCAAGGCGCCAAGCGCAGCTGCGCCCGTCGTGAGCGTCGGTTGTTCGCCCGCGTTCGCGATCTCCGACATCGGTCCGGTCGCGCGCTGCGAGTCAACGCACAGATCGGATTCGTACACGTTGACGTACAGATCGAGCGACTCGTTGGCCGGCCGGCGCGCGAGCGACTGGGCGAGATTGGGGTGGAGCTTTTGCCACGTGCGCGGCGCACCGATCCAGCGCACGAAAGGCAGCGCGGCGACTTCGTCGATGGCGCTCGGCGGCAGCGCGACCTTCACCGAATAGTGCGGGTGCATGCCGAGCACGCGCACGCCGAGCGCGCTGAGCTCGTCGAGACGCGCGGCCGTGATGCGCCGCGAGAACATCACGAAGGCATAGCTCGTCGCCTGCGCGCGACCGTCGGCCGGTGCGAGGCGAACTTGCGCCGCGAGCAACGGGTCGACCGTTTCACCGCTCGGCGGGTAGTAGGACCCGCCGATGAAACCGAGGAAGTAGGGATCGCCCGAGCCCTTCGAGAGCACGCGGTCCGACGCATCGCCGCTTTCGACCACACCGTCGCCGGGCAAGGGCACCGAGTCGTCGAGGTCCAGCGTGACGACGAGCGGCGCCGCGCCATGCAGCGTCTCGCGCGGGGCATCGCTGATGGTGAACGGTCGCGCGGCGACCGAGGAAGCGTCTTGGGCCCACAGTTGGGCGCCGAAGGCGGCGGACGTGAAGGCGAGGAACAGGGGCGAACGCATGGAGTTTCTCCGAGCGGAACGGGGCGGGCGACGCCCGACGCGGGCGGCCTCGCGCGACCTGAGGCGGCCTGCGAGCGCGTGCACAACGCGAACCGAAAAAAAATCGCGCGTCAGCGCGGTTCGGTCACGCGCAGGCGGAACACGCGGAAGTGGGCGGCGCGAAGAGCGCTCGCCAACGCGTCGCCGGTGCCGGCCACGCTCTCCGAAGGAAGCGCTGCCGTGTCGACCGCGCGCGTGCTCACGCCGACGACGACGTCGAGCGAACGGGCGCCGAGCGGCACGAGGAATCCGCGCTCGTAGCGCAGCGGCGGAGCACCCGCAGTTCCGTCGAGATCGAAGCGCGACGCCGGCAGCACGTAAGAGCCGGGCGGCAAGGCCGTCGAGGCCAGCGCACGCGTCGAAGGAAACAACATCTGCACGCTGCCGTTCGCGGCGACGCCGTACACGACGACCGAGGCCGACTCGTGCAGCTCGAGCGGCACCACGAAGTAGCCGGCCTCGACGACGCTCGTCGCGCTCGCCAAGGCCGCGTTCGCCGCGCGCCGTTCAGCAGCGCGGGCCCTGTCGATGAAAACCTCGGCGTCGATGTTGGCCGGCAGTTCCGAACTGCGGGTCACTTCGAGACCCGGAGGCCGCAAACCCGCCAATTCCGGCACGCTTTCGAGATAAGCAAGGGCCGACTCGAAGCCCGGCGCGAGCGCGACCTCGCATTCGATGGTCGCCGGACCGTTCGACCACAAGCGGGCTCCGAGCGCGACCAACAGCAACGCCGCAGCGGCGAGCGATGCGGCCCAAATCCACGGACGCATGCGCCGTGTGCGCGCGCTGTCGACGGAATCGTGCGCGGCGATGCGACGCAGCATGTCGTCGACGCCCGCCAGACCTCGGAACGTGCGCGCGAGCTCGGGCTCGGCGGCCAAGCGCAGCTCGAACTCGATGCGCCGCTGCTCGTCGAGCAAGCCGTCGAGGTACGCGATGCACAGGGCCTTGTCGGCGTCGATCGGAGAGTTCACGGGTCGAGATCCTCGGCGGCGAAACCCTTGCGCGCCAGACATTCGCGCAGCTGCGCGAGCGCACGAAAAACGCGCACGTGAACGGTGTTGCGGTGCACGCCGAGCCGTTCCGCGATCGCGTCGCCCTCCAAGCGCGCGTCGTAGCGCAGTGCGAGCGTCTCGCGTTGCTCGTCGACGAGCCGTGCGCGGCAATCGAGCAAGGCGGCGACGAGTTGACGGCGCGAGGCGCGGCTTTCGGGCCCGAGCTCGCCCGCCGCGGCCTCGGGTGCGTTCTCGAGCACGCTGCTGGGAAGGGCGGTACGCATGCGGCGACGCTGATCGGAGAGGACGCCCCAGGCTCGATATTTCAAGAAAGCGCGCAATTCCCTGGGCGGCGTGCCGTCGCGCGCCAAGTACGCCAACGTCGAACGCACGCACTCCTGCGCCAGGTCCTCGCGCAGACTCGACTCGACATTGCGCCGCGCGTACTCGGCGGCGGCGCATTCGCGAGCCAGCAGCGCGATGCGCTCGCGCGCGGCGGAATCACCGGCGCGCGCTCGTTCCCACGTGTCTCGGTCCTCAGCCACGCGCGAATGCTTCGCGAAGCGCTGGCGCTTGTCCAGCGTGCGCTGTCAGCGAGCGAGTGCTGCCTCGAGGTGGTCCAACCGCGCGCGCGCTGCGAAGCACCATGGATCCGTCTGCGGTGTCAGCTTCGTGTGCTCTTCGAGCTTCGTTCCGTCATAGGTGTCGACGACTCGCACGGAGTCGGTCCAAACCCCGGCGCTTCACCCCCACACGGCGCGCACGGGTCTGCGTTCGCACACTCCGCGGTCGGCGAGGCGCGTGTGCGCGCGCGCGCTTTCGAAGCGCCAGATGCGCCCGAGCTTCCATGTTTCGTACTCGAGCTCGACGCGCGACCAACCTCGGTAGGCGCGCGTGACTTCGGCGACGCTCTCGCACGCGGCGAGCGCCGGCAAGTCCACGTCGAGCGGCGCAGGAAGTTGCGCGAGTTCGACACCGAGTCGATCGCGCAAGGCGAGCAGGGCGTGGTATTCGGGAAAGCGCTCGGGTGTGCGCGCTTCGAGCGGGGTTTCGTCGGGAAAACGCGAGTCGGCGAAGCGCACGGCATCGAGCGCCTCGAAGTAGGCGCGCGCGGTGCGCTCCGCATGCTGCTCGCTGACTTCGGGCAGCGCAGACGGCGCTTGCAGGTCGGACGCACTCTGCGTCGGACCGTAGAACGACGACAGGCCGAGCTCAGCTTCGGCGACGACGATCGCGACCTCGGCGCGCTGTGCATCGACGAGAGCGTTGCGCGCAGCCGGAACCTGCGCCGGCGCAATCGCAGCAACCGCCCGTTCGGTCGGGAAACTCGGGCCGCAGGCGGGCGCCGTCAGGCCGAGCACTGCGAGCCAGATCGAGGCGTGCGTGGACTTCATGACGCACTCATGTCCGCAGCGCACCCCGGGCTTGCGCGGAAATCACGTCGGCAGGCGCATTTCGGCTGCTAGCGCTTGGCAGGCACTTCGATATCGAGTCGCGCGATCAGCGCCTTGACGCGCTCGATGTCAGCGTTCGCACCTGCCAACACGAGGCTGTTGGTGCGTCCGTCCGCTTCGATGCGCACGGCGCGGTTTTCGATGACGTCGTGCAGCAGCTTGGCGAGTTCGTGGGCGGAGGCGAAGCGCAGCGGAATGATCTCGAACTGCGACGGTGCTTGCTGCGCGATCGGCGCGGTCGTGGGCGCTGGGCCGGACGAGGACGTGCTCGTGCAGGCGGCGAGCGCCAGCGGGAGCAGAGCTGCAAGCAACGCGGCGCGGGTCGTGGACGTGAACATGCGGAGCTCCTTCGTGGGGTGGGACGCGACAACGTAGGCGAGTGCTGACGCTACTCGTGGAGCAAACTTCCGTGCGCCTTGCGCGAGTTCCGCGCGTGCTCGCCTGAACGATGAATCGACGCTCATTCCGTCGGCGGTGCGAGGGCAAAGACAGCGCTCCTCCGGCTTCGATGCACGGGCTGTTGACGCCCCGATGTCGCGGCCAAACATCGTTGAGTGCCGTTGGGTCGCGCAGCGTCGGTCGCCGTTCGCGCACTCCAAATCCAAGCCGCATCGTCGCGTGTTCCGCGCCAACCACGGCGCGCGCGAGGCGTCGACTTCAGCGTGAGGTTCGAGCGTTTCCGGTTCGACGCTCAGGCGACCATGAACAGCTTCGTGAAGTTCGCGAAGTTCAAGACCTTCGCGATCGGCGGTTGCACGTTGGCGAGCGCGACCGCGCTGCTCTCGCCGCCGGCGTGTTGCTTGAGGAGCAGCAGCATGCCCAGCGCAGAGCTGTCGATGTACTCGGCCTTGGAGAGGTCGACGACGAAACGCAGCGGACGCGGAGACGCGGCCTCGTAAGCGCGCCGGAACTCGGCGTGTTGCTTGAAGTCGAAGCGGCCGTCGACGTGGACGGTCAACGTCGCCTGGTCTGCGGAGATCGACGTGGTGATGGGCATGGGCTCAGGCTTGAACGGGTCGGTGAGTCGCAGCGGGGAACCGGCTGTGTTGTCGGCGCTTTCCTCGCGGAGCTTGCGAGCCGCGCGACCGGCCGGCTTGCGCCGAGGGCGAACACCAACCGGAAGTGCCGCGCGATTGGGAGGGCGCGCGTAGGCCGCGGGGTGCGTCGCTCCTCGCCTGAGGCTCGAGTCGCACCGCTGCGTGCGCGGGTTCAACGGCGCGCCGCGGGGAGTCGAGTGCCCGTCGCGCGGTCGGACCACGTCGGGCCCGCGCGTACCGTCGAGACGCGGCGCCCGATATTTATGGAGGCGGAGAGCTTGACTACATCTATTGTTGGACTTAGTCTATCGCGCCATGCAGCCTGACCTGATCGCCCTGTTGCGCTCCCACGCCGTGCACCCCTCGCCCCAACGGGTCGCGATCGCGGAGTACGTCCTGGCGACGGACGAACATCCCGCCGCCGATCAGGTGCTCGAACGCGTCCAGCGCCGCATGCCCGTGATCTCGCGCGCGACGGTCTACAACACGCTGCACCTGTTCGTGGAGAAGGGCCTGCTGCGCGAGCTGGTGCTGGCCGAGGGCAAGATCGTGTACGACCCGAAGGTCGACGCGCACCACCACTTCATCGACGACGACAGCGGCGCGATCCACGACATCCCCTGGGACGCCTTGCGCGTCACCGATGTCGAGCGACTCGCGGGCTTCACGGTCCGCGACTACCAAGTCGTCCTGCGCGGGCGCAGCAGCGCTCGGCCCCCTTCACCTTCGAGTTGACGCCCGACGTGGCGCCCGACTTCGCGGGCCTATCCTGTTGCTAGAACGATTCTAATTCTGGAAATCATCGAGGACCTTCATGTTGACCGTCGCTGACCGCTTCCCCTCTTTCAAGCTGCAGGCCGTCGTTTCGCTCGAACACGGCCAGGAGTTCGTCGAACTCACCGAGCAAAGCCACGCCGGCAAATGGCTCGTCGTGTTCTCGTGGCCGATGGACTTCACCTTCGTGTGTCCGACCGAGATCTCGGAGTTCGGACGCCGCCACGCGCAGTTCCGCGAGCGCGACGCGCAGTTGCTCGGGTTCAGCACCGACAGCCAGTACGTGCACTTGGCCTGGCGCCAAAACCACCCCGATCTGAAGGCGCTGCCCTATCCGATGCTCGCCGACACCAAGCGCGAGCTGTCGACGGCGCTCGGCGTGCTGCACAAGCAGGAAGGCGTCGCCTTGCGCGCCACGTTCATCGTC
>CAYHRR010000303.1:0-5528 GCA_964358875.1 uncultured Planctomycetaceae bacterium
CAGCGACAGCGACGGATCGCCAAGTTGAGGCAACGGCGGATGGTCGGCGTCGTCGTGGCGCAGCGGGCCGCCGCCGAGCATCGCGCGCAACGTATCCACCGTCGCATGGCCGACCGAGTGCTCGAGCGGTTCGACGCCGGCCTCCGTCACCAGCGCGGCCGGCGCCATGTCGCACAAGCCCAAGCACGGCGAGTGCATCCACGTCGCACGCTCAGGATCGAGCTCGAGGTGCTCACCGATTGGGCTGTTTTCCAGTGGTTTCCCGACGCTGCGTTCCAACTCCGTCGACAGCGCCTTCGCGCCGCGCGCCTTGCAGGCGATGTCGTCGCAGACGTGCACGACCCGCCGCGGACGCGGAGTTGTCGCGAGCAACGCGTAGAACGTCGCGACCGACCACGCCTCTGCCGGCGGCACGCTAAGGCGTTCACACACGTAGTTGAGGCCGCCCTCGCTGATCCAACCGATGCGCGCTTGCAACGCCTGCAAGGCCGGCAACAACCGTCGGCGTTCGTCCCGCGCGGCGCGACCGCCGTGGCCCACATGCGCGTCGTGCAGCGAGCCGCGCGCGCCGCCCTCCCACGCTGTCTTCGGCGCGCCCAGCAATTGATCGAGCGCTTCGCGTTCGGCCGCGCTTGGTTGCGCCTCGCGTAAGCGAATGTCCATCAGCTCTTCCCCGCGACGCTGCGTGTGCCGCTGCGCTCGACGCGCACGCAGCAGGCTTTGAATTCGGCCGTGCCGGACTTCGGATCGGAAACGTCGGTGGTCAGCACGTTCGTCGTCACTTGGTCAGGAAAATGCAGCGTCATGAAGACCATGCCGGGGCGCAGCGCGCGCTCGATGCGCGCCGGAACGAGCAGCGTTCCGCGTCGCGACGTGACGCGCACTTCGACGGCGTCGTCGATGCCCAGGCGCGCCGCGTCCTCGGGCGAAATGTCGAGCGTTTCTCCGAAGCGCAGCGGCGATGCATAGCCCGCGGTTTGCACGCCGGTGTTGTACGAGTCGAGGCGGCGCCCGGTCGTGAGCAGCAGCGGGAACTCCGCGCTCGGCGTTTCTACCGGTGCTTCGTGATGCACGCTCGAAAACGGCGCCGCCGGACCGCCGCGCGGTTGCTCCCACAGTCTGCCGTGGAGAAAAAGCGTGCCGGGATGCGCCTCGTCGGGACACGGCCACTGCAAGCCGTCGTGCTCTTCGAGACGCGCGTAGCTCATGCCGCCGGCGAAGTGCGGCGCAAGCGCACGAAACTCGTTCCACACGGATTCCGCCGTCGGACGGCCGAAGTCGGCGCCCATGCGACGTGCGAGTTCAGCGAGGATCCACAGCTCGTCGCGCGCGTCGAACGGAGCGTCGAGCGCCTTGCGCACGCGCTGCACGCGCCGCTCGCTGTTGGTCACCGTGCCTTCGCCCTCGCACCACGTCGCGGCCGCGGGCAAGACGACGTCGGCGAGCTGCGCGGTCCGCGTCAGAAAAATCTCCTGCACCACGAGGTGATCGAGTTTGCGCAGCGACTCTTCGACGTGGTTGGTGTGCGCGTCGGACTGGGCCGGGTTCTCGCCGATCACGAACAGCGACGTCATCTCGCGCTGCGCGATGGCCTCGAGCATTTGCGTGAGATTCAGGCCGTAGCGCGGCTCGATCGGCACGCCCCAGGCACGCTCGAAGCGCGCGCGCACGGCGGGGTCGAGGATGTCCTGGAAGCCGGGCAGACGATTGGGAATCGCGCCCATGTCGCCGCCGCCTTGCACGTTGTTCTGACCGCGCAGCGGATTGCAGCCGGACGCCCAGCGGCCGACGTGGCCGGTGAGCAACGCGAGGTTGATCAACGCGAGCACGTTGTCGACGGCGTTGTGATGTTCGGTGATGCCGAGCGTCCAGCAGATCATCGCTTTGTCCGCGCGCGCGAAGGCGTGCGCCGCTTCGCGAATCACTGCGGCCGGCACGCCCGTCACCTGCTCGGCGAATTCGAGCGTGTAGGGTTCGATCGCCGCCGCGTACGCTTCGAAATGCTCCGTTGCGTTCTCGATGAACGCGCGCTGCTGCAGCCCGGCATGCACGATTTCACGCGCCATCGCATTGGCGAGCGCGATGTCGCTTCCGACGTTGAGCCCGAGCCACACATCGGCCCACTGCGCGGAGCTCGTGCGTCTTGGGTCCATCACGTACAGCCGCGTTCCGCGGTGAAGGCCCTTGAGCAAATGGTGGAACCAAATCGGATGCGCCTCACGCGCATTCGAGCCCCACAGGAAAACGACGTCGGCATCCTCGACCTCGCGGTACGAGTTCGTTCCGCCACCGGCACCGAAAACTGTCGCCAGACCGACGACGCTCGGCGCGTGTCATGTCCGGTTGCAACTGTCGATGTTGTTGGAGCGAAAGCCGACGCGCGCCAATTTCTGGGCGAGGAAGTTCACCTCGTTGGTGGACTTCGAGCAGCTGAAGACGCCGAGCGCATTCGGGCCGTGCGCGGCGCTGTTGCGGCGAAACCCCTCGGCGGCACGGTCGAGCGCGACCTCCCATGTCGCCGGACGAAGCACGCCGTTCTCGCGCACGAGCGGTTGCGTCAAGCGCGCGTATCCGGACGAGTGGTTGCTTTGCTTCATAGGTGAGCCCGGCACCGAAGCACTTCGGCGCGCGAGCAGGATCGCCGCAGCGACGCACCGTGGCAAGCGCGTGGTTGCACCCGGAGCTGTGGGGAGCGACGGAGCGCGTTCGAGCACCGACACCCGCGGCGTCGGACCATGGAACTGCGCTCGATTCGGCAAAGCGCCGGAGGAATCGTCACTGCTGCGCCTTGTGCGTCAGGGCTTCGCGCTCGCATCGCCGTCGAATTCGCGGCGCGTCGCGGCCTGCTCGCGCCCGACGCGCCCCGCGACGATCTCGGCGCGGCCATAGCTCTCCGGACGCACCGGGGCCCCGAAGTGCCCGCGTAACAGCGCGAGTTGACCGACGTGAGTGAGCGCGTCCGCGATCGGCGCCTGGAAAATTTGCTGCGCCGGATGTCCCAGCGGCGCTCCGGTCGCGAGGCGCGCGTCGAGCTTCGCGAGCGCCGAGTAGAAGCGCGCGACGTCCGCGTTCCAGTCACCGACACTCGCTGCGCTCCAGGCCCACTT
Organism: uncultured Planctomycetaceae bacterium; assembly: GCA_964358875.1. GTDB lineage: Bacteria > Planctomycetota > UBA1135 > UBA1135 > CAYHRR01. The sequence goes on from CAYHRR010000303.1 coordinate 3,108, forward strand.
GCCTTCGGCCAACTCGACGGCCCACTCGAGCAGATCGCCGAGGTGGCCGACGAGCTGAAGCGGCGTGCGTGAGTGTGCGCCGATGCGTTGGGTCGCGAAACCGTTCGGCGGCTCGCGCAGCACCTTTTCAGCGCGGTAGGCGAGCGTGGCGAGCGTGTGGCGAAGAAACGCGATGTCGTGCGCGGACGAGGCGGCGGGCGTGGTGCTCATAGCGCGCCAACGATAGCGGCGATAAGCGCGATGGCGCGCGTCACCTTTGCGTGTGTCGCTGCGCTTCGGCTGGTGAACGGCAAAGCTCAGCGCGTCGCTCAAGCCCGTCGTACTCGCGCGCGCCGGATCGCGGTTGTCCACGGCGCCCAACACACGCGTTCGCTTTCAATCCGGCCGCCCATTGGCGTGCGTATCGCGCGATCGAACGCGGCGAGCAATGCGTGAAGCTGACGCGCGCCGATCGGCGTCGCTGAGCGTGCAAGCGGCGTGCTCAGGACGCTTTGAACGGATCGCGATCCGGCGCTTCGTCGTGATGGACGCTGCCGAGCGCGGCGCGCACGAGCAGGTTGAGCAGCGGCACGCGATGGCGCACCCACACTTCCATCGGAACCGGCTTCGCGCCGAGCCGCGCTTTGGGTTCGAGCGCGGTGCGGCCGAACGACACCGACGCGCAGCGCAGTTCGATCGCGTGCGCGATCGTCTCCTGCAGCAAGCGCAGGTAGATCGGCGCGAGCTGATTGCGTTCGCGATCGAAGCCGACGTAGTAGGCGATCGCCGTGTCGCCGTCGCGCAACGTCGTGACGAAACCGCGCGGCGCGTCGTCGTCGCGGACCACGGAGCAACGGAAGTCGTCTCCGAAGGCCGCACCGAGCGCCGGCAGGAAACTCGCGCGCAGCGTGAACAAACGCAGCGCAGCGGCGCCATGAACTTGCAAGTACAGCTCGTGCAGCGCCTCGCCCGGAAGGTGCCGTACATCGAGAGCCTCGATACGCAGTTGCGCATCGCGCACTTGTTTGTCGATGCCGCGCGCGGCCTTGCGGTACTTGCTCGCCAGCGCCGCGTGGTAGTCGTCGAGACCGCGCCACGCCGCGTCGATCGCGAGGACCATGTTCGGTTCGGTTTCTAGTCGCCGATAGGAATACGTGCGCAGCGCGGCCGCGCCCGGTGCTTCGCGCGGTGTCAGGTCTTTGACGAGCACGAAGTCCGTGTGGGCGACGAGGTGCTCCGCACGGCGCATGCGGTACAGCGCCTCCGCGACGCACGGCCACGCCGTCGCCGAATCGATCCCCGGCGCGAAGGCCACCCCGTGGCATCCCCACGACAACAAGTTGCCGCAGATGAGCAGGTCCTGTTCGACGTGCTTGAACGTCGCCGCCGCAACGCGCGCGAGCTTGTCGCGCTTGCGCTCGCCGCTCGGAGCGCGAAGGTGCTCCGCGGAAAGCTTCACGCGCTGCGCCACGATCGCGGCGACGGGTCGATCGCCGTCGAAGACCAGCGCGTAACGCGGCAACACGTTGTCGGGCCGATGTTGTTCGAGCACGCGCAGGTAGCGCCGGCTCATCAACACCGAGGCCTCGCGCGTCAAGGCGTCCCAGGCCGCCGGATTCAGCATGTCGACGCGCTCCGCGAGCGCGAAATCGAACCCTGTGGCACGCGCGCGCGCTTTGTGCCGATCGAACGCGTCGTGTGCGCCTCGCAGAAGTTGCTTCATCGTTGTGACGGCACCGGCGCTTCGACTGCGCTCGTCCCGACGGCGCGCGATGGTAGCGAGCGGCGCGCGCGACTCGACTTCGCTGTCACGGTCGTGTGGCAAGCGCCCAAGCCTCGGATACCGTCTCACACTTTGCAAAAGACGCGATCGACGGCATGGAGAGCACATGAACAAGGGACGTCTCGAAGCCTTCAGTGACGGCGTGATCGCGATCCTGATCACGATCATGGTTCTGGAATTGCGAGCACCGCTCGGCGGCGACCTCGAAGCCTTGCGCCCGCTGCTCCCAGCCGTGCTGACCTACGCGCTGAGCTTCGTGTTCCTCGGCATCTACTGGAACAACCACCATCACATGCTGCACGCAGCGCAGCGCGTGAACGGCCGCATCCTGTGGGCCAATCTGCATCTGATGTTCTGGCTCTCGTTGATTCCGTTCGTCACCGGTTGGATGGGGGAGAACCACGCCGCGCCATGGCCGACTGCCGTCTACGGTGGCGTGCTCTTGTGCTGCGCCATCGCGTACACGCTGCTGCAACGCTCGATCATCGCGCACCACGGATCCGACTCCGTGCTAGCGGAGGCCGTAGGCGCTGACGGCAAAGGCAAGTTGTCCCTGCTGCTCTACGCCGCAGCGATCCCGCTTGCGTTCTTGAGTCCGTGGATCTCGCTCGTGGTGTATGTCGTCGTGGCGATGCTGTGGCTCGTGCCGGACCGTCGCA
>CAYHRR010000304.1:0-5475 GCA_964358875.1 uncultured Planctomycetaceae bacterium
CGCCGGCTCGAGCGTGAAGTGGCGCAGGATCCAAGCCGAGGCTTGCGGGCAACCGGCGTCCGAAAGCGCCCACATGCGCTGCAGGTACTGACGGTGCAGGTCGAGCAAGTCGAGCGCGCCGGGTTTCGTGCCAAGCGAACTCGCCTGAGTCGCCAGCGCCTCCTTCGTCACTCGGAATTCCGCGAGGTAGCTCTCGAAGAGTTCGACCCGCTGCTCGATTCCAGCCGGCACCTGGGGCGGTGCCGAAGCACCTCCGGAGCCGCTGAGCATCGGCAACACGAGAACGAGACTGGTAATCGCAGCCATCGTGAAGGTGGTCGCCCGGAAAAACGAGCGTCTCCTGTCTTCAGGTATCACTCCGATGCGACGCGGCGACAAGGTGTCGCGTGGAAAATATCGCCGCTGCGTGACGATCCCGTCAGCCGATGAGGCGCGAGCCAGTCGAGCTTCGAGGGTGGCGCGAGCGGACACGGAGCGCGCGCGTGCGGCGATTCGCGCGAGCCTGGCCCTGAGTGCAGCTCGGATCGAGCGACGTCGGGCCTGCGCGTCACGGTGCGCACGCGCGCCGAGCGAAAGCCTCGACGGCGCCGAAAGATCGCAAAGCGCACCGAAGCTCCGCGCTGCCCTTCGCAGCGAACCCCGGCGCGGGCCTGTGCGACCTGCGCCGCGAACCGCACGAGCACGGCGACGCTCGCGCCTGCGCGAACCGATCCAAGGGTCGCTGACAGCCCGTGGTGAAAGTCACCTCGCGATGCGCGGCGCGCGCTCGCGATGCAAGGAGAGCGCCAACGGGACGGCGGAAGCGGCTTCTTGGCCGCCAAGCTCAAACCAGCAGCGCGAGCGCACGCGAAACCGCAGTCGAGACCGTCACCACTGGCTGCTAGTTCGGCTTCTCGGCGCGCTTCTCGTCCTTGGCGCGCGAAGTGACCTCGATCGACCACTTCCACAGATCGTTGCCGTGGTCCTGGGCGTCGGTGCGCGACTCCTGGCTCAACTGGATGTGCGTCACACGCACGCGCCGGCTCTGCGACTCGAGCAGCCACATGAAATTGGCGATGCGGTCGCGCATGTAGCCTTTGTCGGTCTGCGGCTTGATCGTGTACTGCTGGTCGATCGTGCCCTTGTAGGTCGTACTCGGGTTCTGCGGGTTGATCTCGACCTGGCCCATTTGCACGCGCTTGTCGGCCGCCAGCGTGCGGATGTAGAGCGTCGGCTCGTCCTGGCTGCCGAGGCCCTCGCGCGCGACGTCCGATTCGAGCTTGGTCGCTTCCTTGCCCAGGCGTTGGATGCGATTGACGGCCTGTTCGACCTCACCGCCGGCGGCGAGTGCGTCCTCGAGCTCCGTGCGCATGCCGTGCAAACGCCAACCGTTGGCACCGAGCGCCAGCGCGCCGACTCCGCCCAAGACCATGATGCCGCGGGCCAAGTTCATCGACTTGAAGAGCGAGCTCATTGGGCGACCTCCTTGGCGCGTTCGATCTTCGACAAGTCGCAGCGCACCACGAACGCGTCGGTCGAAATGCCGCCGCCGTTGGGGAACTCTTTGGTCGTCTTGCCGAGCACTTCGCGCACCCAAGGTTTCGTGCGCAGGCCGTTGGAGAGCGTCTCGTAGGCCCGCGAGGCGCTGACCGAACCGTCCTCGCTGTAGAAGGAAAGGTCGAGCGTGACGTCGACGTACTCGCCGTCCTTGGCGATCGTCGGTTGATAGTCGGCGACCACTTTGCGGATCGCGACGCGGCCGATCTGATCCTTCATCTCGTCGATCGTCACGGTCACGAGCGTCAGCGCCTCGAGCGCCGATTGCGGCTGCGTGACTTCGCCGGTGTTGCCGAGCGACTTGTTGAGGTCGGCGATCTTGCGCTTGAGCTCACCTTCGATCTGTTGGATCAACTCCAAGCGCGTCCAGGCCGTGTCGTTGACCTTGTTCATCGACTCTTCGACACGCTTGTTGATGTCCGGCCAAGGCTTCTCGAGGTTGCCGCGCTTGCCCTGCTTGGGATCGTTGATCAGGAAGTTCTTGTTGCTCTCCATCCACAGCGCGAGGTTGTCGTCCGCGTGGCGCACCCGCCGGCCTTCGAAGATGTTGAACACCGCGAGCCACGTGACGAGCATCAGCACGGCGACGGCGAGCGGCAGCTCGAGGCGTTCGAAGGTGCCCGCGAAGCGCAGCTCCTCGCGCCGCAGCGCCGGCTTCAAGGTCGCGCCGCCGAGCATGCGCAGCGCAACGCCGTAGGCGACGACGAGCGGCGCGGCGCCTTCGGCGGGCTGGCCGCCGTCGGCCTCGAAGACGTCGAGCTCGTAGACCGGAATGTCGAGCACCTGCGTGCCGATCAGATTGGGGAGCTCCCAGCCGCAGACGTAGATCGCCTGGATCGGGTGCGCCGTGCGCGCGCCGGACAGCGTGCGGCCGAGCTCGCGCCGAATGCGCGACACGACCTGGTCCATGCGCCGCTGAGCGTCCTCTTGCGACGGCGACGGCGGATTGCGCTTGGCAGCTTCCGCCGCGGCCTCGGTATCCGCGCCCTCCGCCGGTTCGGCCGCCACCGCAGCGTCGTGGGTCAGCGCACCGATGTGGATCGCGCGCATCGAACGCACCTTGCCGCCGTCGACCACGACGACCGCCGTCGAGGCCTCGCCGATGTGGACGATGATCTGCGCATCGTCGACATGGCAGATGTCGGAGGCCAGCGCGGCGTTGATCATGGCCGTCGCTTCGAGCTCGGCCTCGAGCGGCTCGACGCCGGCCTTCGAGCACACGTCGAGCTCGCGCTTCAAGGCCGCCTTGGGCACCGCGCTGACGAGCAACTGCGTCTCGTCGGCGGTCTTGTCCAGGACCATGAAGTCGATGACGACGTCGTCGATGTTCCACTGCGGCAGCTGGTTCTCGACCTCGAACTTGAGGATCTCCTCGATCTTCGCTTCGTCGAGCGCCGGCAGCTTGAGCGTGCGGAAGGCCGCCAAGCCCGTGTCGATGGCGATCGACGTCGCCTCGAGCGGCACCTTCAGCTCCTCGATCGCCGCCTTGAGCGCCGCGACGGCATCCGCCATCGGGTCCGCGCCGCCCTGCGGGAATTCGCCGCTCTTGAAGGCGACGATCCGGTGTTTTTTCGCGCCGCCGTCGAGCACGACGATCTCGAATCGCCGCGGTCCGATGCGGATGCCGCAAGTTCTAGCCATGGTTGCTCACTGAATCGTTCTCCACTCCGACTTCAGCGCGTCGAACTCCGCGCGCCGTTCGGGGGGCAGGACATGATCGCGAATGGCCTCCGCATAGCGAACGCCAATCTGCTCGAGCTGCGGTTCGAGTTCGGAGCGGCTGCGCGCGAGCACGCCCGTGCGCGCTGCCTCCAACTCCTCGTGATACTCGCGCAGCAGGTCGCGGAAGAGCTCGGCGCGTGGCGCTTCGAGGGCGAAACGCTCGACGAAAGCAGCGCGGTAATCCTCGAAGGGCTCGCGGGAGAGTTCGGGCTGTTTGCGCTGCGCCGCGAGGAACATGCCGCTCGACAGGCCCGCCGCAAAGCAGGTCAGGGCGAGCAGCGCGATCCAAACGCGGACATTGCTCATTGCTCGTCGTTTCGCGTCCGCTCGTCGTTGAGCTTCCGGTCGTCGTTGTCACGCGTGCGCTCATCCGTGCGCTGGCGCTTCGTGGCGGCAAGCCCCGCTGCATCCGCATCGACCGACTTCGGTGCGTTGAGCGCATCGAGCTTCTTGACCACCTGCTCGAACGACTGCGGCATGCCGTCGGTGAGCGCCGACACGTTGGCGCCCGTCGGCCGCGTCTGCATGCGGATGCCGATCGCGAGGATGAAGGTCAGCGAGGCCGCGATGGCCGTCGCGCTGAGCACGAACTGGAAGACGTTCGCTTCGCGCCGGCGCGGCAGCGTGAATTGGTTCTCGTGCAGGCCCGTGTCGCCCGCGAAGGCGCGGCGCGCGACCCGCGCGGCGAAACCCGTCGGCGGAACGAGCGCGAGCGTGCTCGTGCGGTCGTCGGCGGCCTCGCGCAGCGGCGCAAACCAGCGCTTGAGCGTCTTGCCGTCCTGCGTGCTGTTGCGGCAGGCGTGGCAGTCGATCAGGTGCTTGCGCAGCAGCGTCGCGCGCACCTCGGTCAGTTCGCCGTCGAGATAGGAGCCGATCAGCGGCATAGCGTCGTTGCAGTGCATATCCATGTCGTTCACCTCCAGCCTTCCCCGAATTCGGGGTGCAGGGCCAGGAGCCGTTCTTTGAAGCGAGCGCGCGCGCGGAACAGGCGCGACTCGACCGTGCCGATCGAAATGCCGAGCACGTCGGCGATGTCTTGGTAGGCCATGTCCTCGAACTCGCGCAGCACGAGCACCGTGCGGAAGATCTCGGGCAGCTCGGCCAGGACGTTCTGCGTGATGCGCGCGAGCTCGTCGCGCTCCAGGCGCGCGTCCGGCGCGGGCATCGGGCTGACCGACGGGCGCGAGTTGTCCGTGGACTCGGCGCCCACGGCGACCTCGGGATCGTCGACGCCCTTGATCGGACTGCGGCCGCAACGCTTGAGGAAGTCGAGCGACGTGTTGATCGCGATGCGGCACAGCCAGGTGTAGAAGCTCGACTGCTGCTGGAAGCTCGGCAGGCGCGTGTAGGCCTTGAGGAAGGTGTCTTGGACGATGTCCTCGACCTCGACCGGGCTGCGCGTGTAGTGCCGTACCAGCGCGAACATGCGCGTCTGGTAGCGCTCGACGAGCAATTGGAACGAGAGCTGGTTGCCGGCCAAGGTCTCGGCGACCAGGCGCAGGTCTTCCTTCGGGGCGGTTTGCATGCGGAGAAGGCTCACGGCGAGCCTATCGACGCCCGCCGAAGCGTCCTATTCCTGGCCGCGGCCGTGCAGCGCCGTCCCCGCTCGCCGCCGGGACGGATCCGAGCTACGGACGGGGCCCACCCTCCGGTGAGCCCGTTCTCCGTAAACCCTTCCTGGCAGGCCAGCTACGACCCAGGTCGGCGCGCGTCAGGGCTCGAGGAAAAACTCGACGGCGTCGGTCAGGTTGACCTGCGAAGTCGAGCCGGGGTCGCGGCTGTAGTACTGCGCGAAGACGTGCTGGCCGGCGAAGAGCGCGGCGTCGAGGCCGCTGGCGGTCCAGGTGTTGAAGTCGAACGAGAACGTGCCGGTGCAGTCGTTGATCGGCAGCAGCGTGCCGGCTGCGTTTTGCAACGGCGTGCGCGTCATCGGCGGTTGCACGCACAACGTGCCGCCCTTCCACGGCGCGGAGCAACGTCCGTTCGTGCCGTAGAACAGCGTGCCGTATTGCTGATTGCGCGTGTTGGACGCGGTGATCGTGAAGCCGCTCGACGACGAAGCGCTCGGCGTCCCCTGCCAACCCATCTGCGGCACGCAGCCGAGCCGGTTCGTCTTCGCCGTGCAGTAGATCTCCGGCGTTGCGCACGGCGATTCGAAGATGTGCGCGGCGCCAGAATCGATGCCGTTCATATCGGAACCGGGTTCGCTCGCGATCC
>CAYHRR010000305.1:0-5446 GCA_964358875.1 uncultured Planctomycetaceae bacterium
CGCACGCCTTCGCCACCGCGCTCGTGCTCGTCCTAGCAGCGAGTCGCGCGCACGCGCAGATGAACATCGCTGCGTGGGGCAACAACGCGAGCGGCCAGGCCAACCCGCTTGGGGCGTGGACGACCTATGCGCGCGTCACCTGCGGAGGCTCGTTCGCGATCGCGACGCGCTCGGACGGTCAATACGCGGCCTGGGGCGACAACACCTACGGCCAGTGCAATGTCCCGTTGCCGCCCGCCGGCCAAAGCTACGTGCAGCTCGCGGCGGGCACGAACCAAGTGCTCGCGCTGTTGTCGAACGGCACCTTGACGGGCTGGGGCTCGAACATTTGGTCGCTGTTCCCGCCGCCGCCGCCGCCGCTGGGCTTCACGTACTTGGAGGTCGCTACGGGCGAGCGCGTCGCGATCGCGCGACGCACGGATGGCCGAGTGCACGCTTGGGGTTCTGTGTTCAACAACCAGACGCAGCCCTACACCGACGTCGTGCAGGTCGCTGCGGGCGATCGACACGTCGCGGCGCGGCGCGCGAGCGGCGGACTCGTGCTGTGGGGCGACAACAGCTACGGCCAGAACTCCGTGCCGGTGCTGCCGAGCGGTCTGAGCTACGTCGACATCACCTGCGGCAGCAACTTCTCCGTCGCGCGGCGCTCCGACGGCAGCGCGATTGCGTGGGGTGAGAACCAGTTCAATCAGACCTACGTGCCCGCCTTGCCGTCGGGCTCGTCCTACACCGCCGTCGCCGCCGGTCGCAACTTCGCGCTCGCGCTGCGCTCAGACGGTGAGGTCGTCGCGTGGGGCGACAACACCCACGGCCAGTGCAATGTGCCCGCGCTGGCGCTGGGCGTGACGTACGTCGAAGTCGGCGCCGGTGACGAGCACGCGCTCGCGCGTCGCTCCGACGGAACGATGGTCGCGTGGGGACGCAACGTCCTCAGCCAATGCGTCGTGCCGGCCTTGCCTCCGATCGTGCCCTGCGACCAGATCGCCGGCGGCGTGGAGTACTCGCTCGCGCGACGCATCGACGGAAGCGCTGCGGCGTGGGGCGACAACACCTACGGGCAGCGCAACGTTCCAGCGCTTCCGGCCGGCGTGACGTACACGAAGCTGTCCGCCGGTCTCAACTTCTCGCTCGGGCGACGATCGGACGGAACGATCGTCGCCTGGGGCGACAACGGATGGGGCCAGTGCGTTCCGCCCGCGCTGCCGGCGGGCGTCACCTACGTCGACATCGCCGCCGGATGGCAACACGCGCTCGCACTGCGCTCCGACGGCCAAGTCGTGGCCTGGGGATCGTGGTTCGTCGGACAAACCGCCGTGCCTCCGCTGACGGGCGGACTGGCCTACGTCGAAATCGGCGCGGGCCCGACGCACTCGATCGCGCGGCGCTCCGACGGCGCGTTGGTCGCGTGGGGCGACAACACCTTCGGCCAACTCAACGTGCCCGTGCTGCCGGCGGGCGTGACCTACACGGCACTCGCTTCGGGCGCTTACCACGTGATGGCGCGACGCTCCGACGGCGCGATCGTCGCCTGGGGACGCAACGACTACGGTCAGTGCACCGACATGCCGTCGCCTCCCGCGGGCGCGAGCTACGTCAAGCTCGTCGGCGGCAAGCTGCACTCGGCCGCGCTGTTTTCCGACGGCTCAATCGCCGCCTGGGGCGACAACTCCGCGGGCCAGTGCAACGTGACGAGCGCGCCGCTCGGCTACCGCTATTTCGACATCGCCTGCGGCGGAATGCACACGCTCGCGCGCGTCGAGGCGTTGAACTTGTCCCAGAGCTACTGCACGTCGGGCACGACCTCGAGCGGCTGCAACGCATCGATCACGGTCGCGGGCGTCGCGAGCGCGAGCGTGCCTTCGGGCTTCACGCTCAGCGTCTCGAACGTCGAAGGCGCGCAATCCGGCATCGTGTTCTACGGCGTCGACAACGGCGGCTTCACGCCGACGCCGTGGGGCACGGGCGGGAGCTTCCTGTGCGTGAAGTCGCCGCTCGAACGCACCGGAGTGCAGAACACCGGCGGAGCGACGGGGCTGTGCGACGGAGCCCTGACGCTCGATTGGAACGCGTATCGTGCCTCGCATCCGTTTGGACTCGGCGCTCCCTTCGGCGCGGGCGAACAGGTGTACGCGCAAGGCTGGTTCCGTGATCCACCGAGCGCGAAGTCGACGGCCCTCTCGAGCGCCGTGCAATTCACGCTCGAGCCGTGAGCGACGTGCCGTCGCCTCAACCTTTCGTGCGGTTCAAGACTTCGAGCATCCAAGCGCATTCGCGCTCGAGGTCCGCGCTCTGGGCGCCGCTGCGCTGCTTGACGACTTCGCGCAGTGCGTCACGAAAATCCTCGCGTGCGTCGGCGTACACGTGATGTACGCGCGCGGCGTCCTCGTTCCACAACGCGGCGATGTCGGCGATCGAAAGGCCGCGTTGAAAGCGCAAGTCGAGCAGCTCGACGCGCCGTTGCCGGAGCGCGCCTGCCTCGCGCGCTCGCTCGCGCTGCAACTGAGTTGCCTCGCGCATGATCTGCACCGCGAACTCCCGGTCGAAGGCGACGCTCAGCCGCGTCTCGCGCGCTTCGTGCTCCTCGCCGGCCGGCTCGACGCCGTCCGCACGCCCCGCGCGTTGTTCGTAGCGCAGCGCGACCGTGCGCGTGACGCCGTAGAGGAACGGACGGAACGGCCGCGCGGGATCGCTGCGCAGTAGCGCGCCGCGCTCGCGCAGGCAATCGACGAAGACGTCTTGCACCGCGTCGTCGATCTCGTGGGCAAGGCGCGAGCGGCTCCAGCGCGCGACAAGGTAGCTACGGACCACCGACGCGTAGGCGCCGACGAAGCGCTCGCGTGCGGCCGCGTCGCCGTCGCGCGCCGCATCGATCATCGTCCAACTGGTCTCGTGCTCGGCCACGCGGCCGACTGTCGTCGTCGCGCGCCGGGTGCGCAAGGGTGCGCCGACCATTCGCCGACAGGAACTCCGGGCCGTTTGATTCCGGGTCGTGAAGCGACGTGGAAGCGCTGCGCACGGATTCAGTGGCATCGAGGTACAGCGTGGAGAAAGCGCCGGCGATCAGACCGCGGTCCGTGGCAACGCGAACGATTGACTGGGCAAGGTGACGCGCGGTGCTGAACGCCGCGCGGAGCAGAAGGATGTGCCGGCGCCGATTCGTGCGGTCGGTAGCCGTCGATAACGCGACGAGAGTGGGCGAGACGTCGCTCACTCAAAGATCCGCGTCGCATCTCGCGGTGCGCCCCTCGCGCGGTCTTCAACTTTCGAGCGCTTCGCGCCAGTTCCATTCATCGAGTGGAGCTGCTGCGCTACGGCGACGCGCCGGGTCGCGCGCGAGACGGGCGACGAGTTCCGTGCGGCGCGCGTTGGCGCTCGCGAGCAGCGCGCGCAAATCGACCGCGTGCTTTTGCACGGCGCGCTCAGCTGCGTAGAGCGCGAAGAAAGAGCGCTGTTCGGCCGGGAGCATCGCGCCTGCGCCTTCGAGCATCAGGCAACCGAGGTCGTAGGCGCTGTCGCGTCGCGGAAACGCTGCGCCGCCGCGCCAGACGTCGACGAAGATCAGGCGTCTTCGATCGCCGACGGCCGGCGCCGGCAGGCTCTCGACGAGCACGTTGCGCAAGAACAGATTGCGGTGCACGAAGTGCAGCGCGTGCATGCGCGCAATCTCGCGCGCAAGTTCGGCGAGCCACGCGGCGCGCTCGAAGGGCGAGGCGAAGTTCAGCGCGCATAGCAAGTCGAAATGTGGCGGCAGCGGCTCGAGTGCGAGCACTTGATAGCGCACGAGTCCGCCGCGAACGAGCACGGCCGCAGCAAGCGCTCGCGGCGTTCGAAACAGACGCTTCTCGAGCCACTCGATGTTGCGCAGCTCGCGCACGCGCGGCGCTTCGATGCCGAGCAGGCGTCGCAGCGAATGCCGCAAGCGCGCCTTGCCGGGCAGGTGGTCGCCCTTCAGCCACAGGGCGTCGGCGCCGACCTGCGTGAGCGCGGCGATCACGCGTTGCTCGCGTTCGGCTGCGCTGACGATCTCGGCCAGCGCGCTCAGAGTCGCGTCGTCGCGCGCAATGCCGTCGAGCCGTCCGGCGCTCGTCTCGACGCGCACGCGTTTCATCGTCGTACCGCGACGAAAAACGCTTGTTGTGAAAGGAAGCGCAGCGAGTGCTTCCACGCGACGACGCGCGCGCCCGCGTCGTCGACGAGCGCTTCGATCACCTCGCGCTTCACCGCGGCGCGACCTCGCGGACCTTCCGAACGCTTCAAGCCCATGCGCACGCGCAGGGCCGGCCACGACGCCGCGTCCCACACGCTCGCAACGACCAAGCGCCGCGAAACGCGCACGAGTTCGGCGACGGCGCGCGCAAGTTCATCGCGCTCGTGTAAGTGGTGAAGGAAGCGGCACGACACGACGACGTCGAAGGCGCCGTCCTGAAACGGCAAGTGCTCGATGCTCGCGCGCGCGAGTCGCGTTGTATGCACGTGGGCAAGCATGGCCGCGCTGAAGTCCACGCCGGTCACCGGCCGGCCGAAGCTCGCGAGCGTCGCCTGCATGCGCCCCGTGCCGCAGGGCGCGTCGAGCACCGCGCCGTGCACGCCGTGAATTCGAAGCAGCGCGGCGACGATGCGCACATCGCGCTCGGCCGCTCGTTTCGAGCTGAAGCGCGCGGACTCATAGTGCGCGCCGGAGTGCGGGGCCGTCCACTTGTCGCGCACGTCGCCGCTCATTCGAGGCTCACGCTTTCACCACCGCGCACCGCGCGTTCCGGGACGGTCAATTTTCCCGATCGCGTTCCGATGCTCCACCGCGCGTTCTGAACCGTTGCATCGCCGTTGCGCGCGTCGGTCGCATACGGCACCTGCAGCACGACGAGACCGCTCGCGTCGATCTTCGCGCGCGCTCGCCACGGCAAGCGGTACGCCGTGCGCGCCGGCGCGACGGCCGGGAACACGACGTCGAATTCGACTTGCACGTCTTCACCGCTCACGCCGTGCGCGACGAGTTGCGCACCTGGCACGCGCTCCCACACGAAAGCCGCGGGCAACGGCAAGCCCGTGACCGCTTCGAGCACCGCGTGATTTCGAAACGGCGACACGTGCACGAGCCGCAAGTACGGCAGCGGGTTGGGATCGCCGCCGATGCACGCACCGCTGGGAGCGAAGGGCGTTCCGCCGAACAACAAGCGCGCGCCGAGCGTGCCAAACCAACGCTCCGTCGTCGCCGTGCGACCTCCGGGACCCGCTGCGAGGAAGGCCTCGCGCAACTCGGGCGCCGCGACGCGGCACATCGAGCCGACCAGATTGACCAGCGTCGCCGGCGCGAAGACGTAGCGCACGCGGCGACGTTCGAGGATCGCGAGCGCGTCGCTCGGATGCTCGCTCAGGAAAAACGCAGACGGGTCGCGATAGCTCTCGACGCCGACGTAGCTGCCGAAATTCGTCGCAACACTTGGCG
>CAYHRR010000306.1:0-5443 GCA_964358875.1 uncultured Planctomycetaceae bacterium
CCGCGCCGCCGCCCCCCCCCCCCCCCCCCCCCCGCCGCCCCCCCCCCCCCCCCCCCGCCGCTCGAATTCCGACGGCGAGCCGCTACGCTCACGCGCGACTCGGGCGCAGCGGCGCTCGAAACCGAAGAACATCGCTCGGCGCGCGAGAAATCTCAGCCGCGTGTCTCCACGGCGAGGGTGCATGGAGGGCGGACGAGGTAAGTGCCCGGGCGAAGAGCAAGGGTTCGCTTCGAACCCGACTCGAAAATGAAGCCCATGTCGCCCATGTCGTTCGTCACTTCCGTCGGCGTATTCGCCGGCTCCCTGTTCCTCTTGGCCGGTTTGTCGTCGTGCGTTGCCCAGCAACAATTCGACGACTCGCAACTCGCTGCCAAGCACTACCAAGACCAGACCATCGCGAACGAGAAGCACGTCTCGGAACTCGAAGACGAGAACCGACGACTGCGCGCGCAACTCGACGCCAGCGACAAGTCGCTCGCGGACGCGGGTTTCTCGAAGGAAGCGATGGATGAGCGCCTCGCCAATCTCGGCAAGCTGCTCAAGGACATGGGCGCCAATCCCGGCGACGTCAGCAAGTTCGCCGTCGACGGCGGCTACGTGTACCGCGTCGGTGACGCCGTCGTGTTCTCGTTGGGCTCGGCTGAATTGAGCGAGGACGGCAAGAAGGTGCTCGGCCAAATCGCCGCCGACATTTCGAGCAAGCCCTACGCGAAGATCTACGTGCGCGGTCACACCGACGACACGCCGATCGCCAAGCCCGAGACGAAGGCCAAGTTCCCCAACGGCAATTTGCAGCTCTCGGCCGAACGCGCCGTGTCGGTTTCGGCGTACCTCTCGACGCTCGAAAAGATCGACACCAAGCGCGTCGTCGTGATGGGTTTCGGATCCAACGAGCCGGTCAAGGCCAACGACAGTGCGGAGAACCGCAAGCAAAACCGCCGCGTCGATATCTTCGTCACCGATGCCGACCAGGCTGCGCCGACCGACGCGAAGTAGTGCCGACGAGTCCGCCGCTGCACGGCGGACTCGAAACTCACGCGGAGCAGCGCGCGTCGACGGACTCGCGCTGCTCCGCGTTGTTTGCCTGTTCGTGCTGACGGCCTGTGGGCCGACGCGCGGCGCGGCTCCCTCGGACACCTTGGCGCTCGAGCGCTTGGCCTTCGTGCCGCGCGGTCAGATGTCGGTGGCGCTGCCCGGTTCAGGGCCGCAGCTCTACGAGATTCGCGAACCGCTCCTCGTCGACATGTTCGAAGTCACGCGCGGCGAGTGGATGCTCTACGCGAACGAGCACAAGCCTGTCGCTGAGCTGGCCGCCTACGCTGCGACGTGGAGTTCCTCGCGAGCGGATCTGCCGGCGACCTTCGTCACCCAACGCGAAGCGGAGGAATTCGCACGTTGGCGCGGCATGCGTCTCTTGCGCGCCGGCGAATGGCTGGTGTGCGCGATCGGACCGCAACGCCTCGCCTATCCCTGGGGATCGACGGCGCAACGCTCGATAGCGAACACCCTGGAGCTCGGGTTGGAGCGCGTGGCCCCGGTCGGAACGTTTGAGGCCGGACGCACGGCGAATTACGTCTACGACATGCTCGGGAACGCCGCGGAGTGGAGCGCGGATTTGGCGCCGACGGCGGACACACTCGTCGGCGACGAGCGCGCCTCGGTGCTCGGCGGTTCGTTCCGGAATCTCTCGCGACCGATCATCGATCTGCGGCCGACCGAAGGTCAGAGCGCGCTGTTCACGCGTTCGGTTGCGCGCGACAGCCGCGCCGACGACGTCGGCCTGCGCTGCTGTGCCGAGGCCGAAGCCTGGCTGTGGGACCACACGCGCGAACTCGACGAGCGCACGGACCTCAGTTTGCGACTCGTCGCGGTCGGTCGCCGCTGGGGACGGCGCGCGCTGCCCTTGCTCGACGAACTCGCGGCGCGTCCGAACGCTCCGCGCGCGCTTTCGGCCTTGGCTCAAGGCGCGCGTCAGTGAGCGGCAGCACCGATGGGCCGCAACGCGCCCCCTGGAGCGAGATCAAGCTCGCGCTCGAGGCCCAGGGTTTCCGTCCGTCGCGCGCGCTCGGCCAGAATTTTCTCATCGACGAAAACATGCTGCGCGCGATCGTGCGCGACGCGCGGCTCGAGCCCGGGGCGTTCGTGGTCGAGATCGGGCCGGGCTGCGGAGTGCTCACCGCCCAACTCGTGCGCGCCGGCGCCGTCGTCACCGCTGTCGAACTCGATCCCACGCTCCACGACTTCGCGCGCAATTTTCTCGACGGCGAGCCGATCACCTGGATCCTCGGCGACGCCCTGGCCGGCAAGCACGCCCTGAACCCCGAACTCGTCGCGCGTTTGCCGCGCGAGGGCGCGTGGCATTTGGTCTCGAACCTGCCCTACTCCGCGGGCACACCGATCCTCGCGGCCTGTTCGCGACTCGAGCATCCGCCGCAGTCGGCGACGGTGCTCGTGCAGAGCGATCTGGCGCAGCGCATCGCCGCCGCGCCGGGCAGTCGCGAGTGGGGTGCGTTGTCGGCGCGCATGCAGATTGCCTACGTCGTGCGACGACTGCGCGAGCTGCCGCCGCACCTGTTCTGGCCGCGGCCGACCGTGGACAGCAGCCTGCTGCGCCTCGAGCTGCGCGCGGACCGCCCGGAGCCGGGCGAATTGGCGCGCTTCGACCGCCTGGTCGAGGTGCTGTTCCAACAACGCCGCAAGACGGTTCAGAACCGGCTCGAGGCGTTCTTCGACTCGCGTGAGCGCGCGACGTCGACCTGCGCAGAGCTGAATCTCGATCCACGCCTGCGGCCTGAGAATCTCGGGCTCGCAACCCTGCTCGCCCTCGTGCGCAGCTCGGCCGACTAGGCCGATCTTTTCGCTTGGCCCGCGCGGCAGCCTGCGCTATAGATCCCCGACTTCGGACACAACGGATCCGGCCCCAACGACTGCGGCGCCAGCGATTTGATTCCCGCGCCGCCACGCGAGCCGCTGATCCTCCTCCGAATTCCGGGCCCGGGGTCTGTCGAGCGTGGGTCGGTTCGCCGTCCTCGTTCAGGCCGGCCGAGTGCTGCAACGGGTGCCCGACGAAGGAGTTTCCGCCGGTGCTTGCCATCGAGCGTGGGCTCCGCCTCGCGCCCCGACCCACGCCCAGGGCCAGGGGTAGGATTCGGCGCAACGACACTTGTTTCGTTTTTGCGAAGCCTCGCTCGAGGCGCTCGCCCATGCGCCCCGCGGCGTCCGGATCGCCCCCGCCGGTTAAGTAGGGGGGTTCTCGGCAGACCTCGCACGCCCCCGACCCACCGAACGCACCCGGCCCACCGAACGCCCGCGACCCACCGAACGCACCCGGCCCTCCAACCGACAACCCGTGAACGACGACCTGAAGGCAGCTATCGAGGCGATCAAGCTTCGCAGCCCGATCGAAGAGATCGTGCGCGAGCGGGTCCCCGGTTTGCGCCGCGCGGGAGCGTTGTGGCACGCCTGCTGCCCGTTCCACCAGGAGAAGACGCCGTCGTTCAAGGTCGACCCGCGCCGCGCGACGTGGCGTTGCTTCGGCGCCTGTGCCGACGGCGGCGACGTGATCAAGTTCGTGATGCGCTCGAACAACGTCGAGTTCATCGAGGCTTTGGAGATCCTCGGCTCGCGCTGCGGAGTGGCCTTGCCGGAGCGCCGCGAGGTTCAGGAGCAGCGCGACGCGCTCGAGCCCGCCTATGAACTGATGGCGCGCACGGAGCAGTTCTACAAGCGCTGCCTCCGCTCTCCCGAAGGCGCCGCAGGTCTCGCCTACATGCGCGGGCGAGGGCTCACCGACACGACCATCGACGCCTTCGGCATCGGTTTTTCCCCGGCCACGGGCAACGAACTGGTCGCCAAGGCACGTTCGGGCGGCATCGCCATCGAACGCTTGGTCGAACTCGGTCTCGTGCGCGTCGACGCCTCCGATCGCGCCTATGACTTCTTCCGCGGACGCGTGATGTTCCCGGTTCGCGACTTCAAGGGTCGCACGGTCGGTTTCGGCGCGCGCAACCTCAGCGGTGACCCGCCCAAGTACGTCAACACGCCCGAGACGGCCTTGTTCCACAAGGGCCGCGTGATCTACGCGCTCGATTTCGCGCTCGAGCACGTGCGCCGTTCGGGGCACCTGATCCTGGTCGAGGGCTACACGGACGTGATGGCAGCGCATCAGGTCGGGTTGCGAACCGTCGTCGCGGTGCTCGGAACGGCGACGACCGAGGACCACACCGGTCTGATCCGCAAGAGCGGCGCGCGGCGCATCAGCCTGTTGTTCGACGGCGACGACGCGGGGCGCAAGGCGACCCTGCGCGCGCTCGACGGCTTGCTGCCGCTCGAGGTCGCGATCGACGTCGTTCGGCTCGTCGGTGACAAGGACCCCTGCGACCTGCTCGTGCGCGAAGGCGCCGCGCCGCTCGAACGCCACCTCGCCGAAGCGACCGACTGGTTCGCTTTCTTGTGCGAATGGTTGGGAACCTTGCAGGGCGATGCGCGCTTCAAGGCTGTGGACCAAGTGCTCGCCTTGCTCGCCCGCATCCCCAAGCCGATCCAACGCGATGAGCGCATCGCGGCGCTCGCGCGCTCCTTGGCGTTGCCCGTCGAAGGCGTGCGCGAGCAGTTCCTCAGCCTGACCGGACGACGGCGCGATGAGCGCGCACGCACCGAGAGCGAGCAGGTCACCGTGACACCGCAGGCGGCCGTCCCGACGCGCGCTGTCGACCGTCGCTTGAGCGCGGCCTACCGGGCCATCGCGGGAGCCGCCTTGCGCGATCTGACCCTCGCCGAAAACGCAGGCGCCTATGCGCCGAGCTGTCCGGATGCGGATGTCGCCCGCGTGCTCACCGTGCTCGGCGAACTCGCCGCGCGCAACGCCGGCGCCATCGGCGACAGCCAAGTGTTCGACGCCTTGATCGGCGAAGCGGCGCAGAACTTGATCTCGCCGCTGCTCGAACAGGCCGACACGGCCGAGAGCGCGCTCGCGTCGTTCCAAGA
The DNA here is from genome assembly GCA_964358875.1 of uncultured Planctomycetaceae bacterium. Taxonomy (GTDB): domain Bacteria; phylum Planctomycetota; class UBA1135; order UBA1135; genus CAYHRR01. The sequence continues at coordinate 4,987 of CAYHRR010000306.1, forward strand.
CAACGCGCGCTGCATCGACGAGATCGTCAAGAACAACATCATCCGCGCGCAGCTCGCAAGGCAGCGCGCGGGGTCCGAGTTGGAAGAGTCCGAACTGCACGAACTGTCGGAGCTGCTGCGCTCGCGCGGCAAATAGAGGATCGCATGGCCGAGAAAATCGAAGACACCGTCAAGCTGCTCATCGAAGAAGGTCGGAAGAAGGGCTTCCTGACCTACTCGGAGATGAACCGTCTGCTCGAAGACCAGTTCATTCCGCCCGAAAAGATGGACGCGGTGTTCGTGCAACTCGAAGACCACGGCGTCGAGATCCTCGACGACGCCGAGACTCCGGCCGTCAGTCAGTCGCTGGGCGGTGACGACGAAGAGGGCGGCGGCAAGGACAACGATCCCGAACCGGTGGCGGTCGCCGTCGACGACGAGGTCCACGAGACGGCGTTCTCGCGCGGCATGATGCCCG
>CAYHRR010000307.1:0-5433 GCA_964358875.1 uncultured Planctomycetaceae bacterium
CGTGCTCGCATCGCGCAGCGCGCTGCGCAGGTCGCCGCGAATCGTGTCCGAGTGCGCGTCGGCCGTGCGGCGCGCGCGCTCGAGCGTGACGATCGACGCACGGTAGGCGTTGCGCTCCTGCACGATGTCGAGCGGCAAGTCGAGCTCGAGCGACAAGGTCCAAGTCAGATCTTGATTGGCGTAGTCGAGCGGACGTCCCGCGTCCGACGTCGCCGTGGTGCGCGACACCACGTCGAGCGACGAACGCAGATTGTCGGCGGCGATCTCGAGCCGGCGCTCGGCGTCGTCGACGGAATCGAGCGAGGTCAAGTAGTCGAGTCGCTGCGCGAGCGCGACGTCGATGGCCTGCGTCTCGGCGAGGTCCAAGCCCACGTCCTGCAACTGTTCGAGCTCGCTCAGCAGCAGTTCGAGCGGCGCCGTGATCGGCAATCCGAGGAACAACTTGAAATCGTCGAGCTGCGTCGCGAGCCGCGCTTCCTCCGTGATCAAACGGTTCTTCGAGCGCAGTTCGTCCTGCAGGGCTTGGTCGACTTGGATGTCCGACAGGCGCCCGGCGCGCGCCCACTCCTGGTTGCGCGCGCGCAGCAGTTGCAGGTTCTCCATGTTGACGCGCTCGTTGGCGACCGTGTCGAACTGCTGGAGGATGCGGTAGTAGCGGCTGGTGACGTCGACCGCGAAGGTGCGGCGAAAGCGCTCGAAGGCGCGCACTTGATAGACGACGTCGCGCTCGGCCTGCGTCAGCGGCTCCTTGACGATGCGTTGACCGAAACCGCGCAACAACGGCTGCGTGATCGTCAAGGTCAAATCGCTGGTCAGGTCCCAAGCGTCGGCGCGCGTCAGATCGCGCGCGAGGTTGAGTCCGAGGTCACCGACGATCGCCGCGCCCGTGCCGAGCACCTTCGAAAGCCCGAAGCCCGCGTCGTTGCTCGAGCGCGTCGCGCCGTCGCCGTCTCCCGAGAGCAGCGCGCCCGCGTTGCCCTTGGTCTGCACTTCGAAGCGAAAGCGTTCGAGCGTGAGATCCAACGCGGAGAGGAACAGGTCCTCCTTGCGGCGCTGGTAGTCGCGACTGTTCTCGGCCGCGATCGAAAGCACTTGGATCAACGGCAAGGGGCCGAGCGCTTCGCCCGCGCTCAAGCGTTGGCGCAGGCTGTCGCGCGGCGGTTCGATGGTGAACTCGGCGGCGCCGAGTCCGAGGGCTGCGCGGCGCTCTTCCAGGATCGAGTACACGGCGCGATCGGCAGCGGCGCGGTGTTGCTCGGGCGAGCGGCATGCGGTCGCGCAGGCGAGCAGGGCAAGCCACGCCTTCGCCGGGAAGCGCGCAGCGTTCGGGTACCTGAGCATGAGTGTGGGCTGGGGCGGAGGCCGCGGCGTGCGGCGGTCGGGAGGAGCACGCGCGCTGGATGAAGGCGCGGGGGCTCGTGGCGGAATCGGAGGGCGCCCATGTTGGGAGCACGCCGCGAACTTGTCCAAGGCCAACCCGACGCGCGGCGTCGGGTTCTCCGCCGGCCGCCGGTTTCAGCGCGTCGTGGCGTCGATTGACGCAACTTGCACGAGTTCGCTCGCGGCGCGCGCATGCTCGTCCGCGCTGATGCGGCGCGCCGTCAGAGCGCCGTTCTGCCAACGGAACGAGGTCAGCTCCGTGCCGCGGAAGTCGTAGCTGCCGGCCGAAGTGCCGTCGACGCGGCGCAATTCGACGTGCCGCAGCGGCGCGACTCCGCGCGTTTGATCATCGACGGTCGGTGCCGTCGTCGTCGTCTCGACGCGCCACGCTTCGATCGAACGCGACAGCGGATCGAAGACCGCCAGCTCGCCCGCGTTCCACTCGCCGCGCCGAAGGCGTTCGAGCACCTCGAGTGGAAACGCGACGGCCCCCGGCCCTTCGAGCTGCATGCGCAATCCCTGAGCGCGGCCCCATTCGACGATCGAAAGCACCGACGAACCGGCCGCGCGATCGGCGTGCAACGTGCGCCCGCTGCCGGGCCGCCACTCGCGCCAAACCAGCTCGCGCGCGTGCTCGAGTTCGCGCTCGACGTGCTGAACGCGCGTGTCGTGTTCCTTGAAGCGCAGCTCCCACTCGCATTGCGCACCGTGCTCACCCAGGCGGCGCCTCCAAACGGCGAGTCCGACGGATTGCGGCGCAGCGGAGTTCGCGGGCCCTGCGAGTTCGAGCGCGAAGAACTCCTGTTCGAGCTGCTGGGCCGGCTCCGGCGGCCCGTGGTCCGCCGTCGATTCGCGCACATCGCGCGCGGCGAGCAACGCAGTCACGAGAACGACGACGAGGCGGAGGACTTGCATCGGAACCTGGAAAGGCTTTCCACGATCGACGCGGTCCGCGCGCCGCTTGAGGCCGGCCCTTCGTTCGTCCCAGCTTCAGCGCCCTATCGCCGCAGCGCAGCGCGCGCTCAAGGCTGCGCCCAGGCCGGCACTCCGTCGCCGATCTTCCACAGCCACGTGACCCAGTAGTGGAACACCAAGGTCAGCAAGACGATGCCGAGCCCATCGACCAGCAACCCGACGCGCGCCATCGTGCGCATCGGGATCAAGCGGCTCGAGAAAGCGATCGCATTCGGCGGCGTCGCCACCGGCAGCATGAAGCCGCTCGACGCAGCGATCGTCGCCGGGGCCATCAACAACAACGGATGCAAGTGACCCTCGCGCGCGATGCCCGCGAGGATCGGCAGCATCAACGTGGTGATCACGGTGTTCGAAGTCAGCTCCGACAAGAGCGTCATGAACGTCGCGACCACGCCGACGACGAGCAACGGCGACAGTCCGTGCAAGCTCGGTGCGATCGCATGACCGAGCGCGATGTCGAGCCCCGACGCGCGAAAGCCCTTGGCGATGCAAAACCCGCCGCCGAACAAGAGCAACACGTCCCACGGTGTTTTCGCGACGGTTTCCCAATCCATCAAGCGCACGTTGCGCGCGCGATCGACCGGCAAGAAGAAGCACAGCACGCCCATGCCCACGGCGACGGTCGCGTCGGTGATGTAGCTCGCCACCTTCGTCGGATCCGCGCCGGCGACGGCGAGCACGCGCGCGACGGCGCCCGACCAACCTGGAATCGTCAGCGCGCCGAGTTCGAGATCGCTGCGCGTGACCCACAACAGCGCCGTGAGTCCGAACACCGCGCCCATCATGATTTCGCCGCGCGCAGGCGCGCCGAGCTTGGCGCGTTCCGCGCGGATCGTCTCGCGACCGGCGAGCGACTCGCTGCCGACCTTGAACGCGACGCGCGTCAGGATCCACCACGTGCCGAGCGCGAACAGCACCGCGTAGGGCAACCACGCGAGCGACCAGGCCACGAACGAGATCGGCGGCGCGTCAGGAAAGCTCTTGCCGAGCGTGCCGAGCAAGATCTGGTTCGGTGCCGTGCCGACAGGCGTCACAACGCCGCCGATCGACGCGCCGTAGGCGATGCCGAGCAACAACGACATGGCGAACGGCGTCGAGCGCACACCTTCCTTGCCCGAAACCGCGGTGATCACCGCCAACCCGATCGGATACATCATCAACGCCGCAGCGGTGTTGTTGATCCACATCGAGACGAAGGCCGTCGCGACGGTGAAGCCGAGCACCAAGCGCCGCGGTTGCGTGCCGACGACGTCGACGAGCGCGAGCGCCATGCGGCGGTGCACGCCCCAGCGTTCGAGGCCCGCCGCGACGATCACCGCGCCGAAGAACAGCAGCACGATGTTGTCCATGTAGGCCGTCGACGCCTCCTCCGCCGGCAACACGCCGAGCAGCGGCAGCAGCACGACCGGCACGAGCGACGCGGCACCCAGTGGAATCGCTTGCGTCAGCCACAGGGTCGCCGTCACGACCGTCACGGCGAGCGCGCGACGTTGCAGCGGTTCGAGCGCGACGCCGGGCGCGTACATCAACGCGAGGAAGGAGACGAGCGCGAACCAACGCCCGAAGCGCTGCACGCCCGGGTGCGCGCCGTGTTCGTGCGCAGCGTCGCGCGCCGCATCGAACGAAGGCGCGCCGTTCATGCGCCCGCGTCGGGTGCGGTCTCCTCGATCAGCCAGCGCCCGTATTGTGCTTCGACGTGCTCGGCCGCGAGCACCACGAACTCAGGCACGTCGTAGGGGTGCAACTCGCGCAGCACTTGTTCGAGTTCAGCGATACGCCGTTCGTCGGTCTTCATCACGAGCAGCGCCTCCTGCGACTCCTCGACGACGCCACGCCAGCGGTAGACGCTCGTAACGCCGCCGATCACGTTCACGCACGCGACGAGCCGTCGCGCAACCAACGCGTGGGCCAGCGCTGTCGCGCGCGCGACATCGGGCAGCGTGGAAAGAACGATGCGTGCGCGCTCGGATTCGGACGGCATGAACGCATCGTAGGCGGCTTCATGGGCACTGTGCCAGCGACGCGAGCGTCCCTACAATCCGCCGTCTATGTCGATGCTTGATCAATGGGTGCTCAAGACGCTGCCCTACGTTCCACGCCCGGTGATGTGGCGCGTCGCCAAGCGCTATGTCGCCGGTGAGAAGCTCTCGGACGCGATCGCGCGCTTGGGCGAGATGGCGCGGCGCGGTCACACGGGCGTCATCGACGTGCTCGGCGAGGAAGTCGAAGGCGAGGCGCAAGCGCGCCACGTCGTCGACGAATACTGCACGGCGGCGACGGCGGTTGCCGACGCGAAACTCGACGCCTACGTGTCGGCCAAACCGACGCACGTCGGATTGCGCACGTCGGAGAAGCTCGCCATCGCCAACTACGGCGTGCTCGCGGCGCACTGCAAGAAGCTCGGACGGTTCCTGCGCGTCGAGATGGAGGACAACACGACCACCGACGCGACGCTGCGCGTGTTCGAGGCGCTGCGCAAGGAACACGACAACGTCGGCATCGTGCTGCAAGCGCGTTTGTTCCGCACGCCCCAGGACATCGCGAAGCTCGCGCCGGGCCCGCTCAACGTGCGCGTGGTCAAAGGCATCTACCTCGAGCCCGCGGCGATTGCGCACACCGAGGCCGATCCGATTCGCGAGGCCTATCTGCGCATGAGCCGACAACTCGCCGAGCGCGGCGCATTCCTCGCGCTGGCGACGCACGACGAAGGCCTCGGTGCGAAGTGCATCGAGCTTGTGCGCGAGCTCAAATTGCCGCGCGACGGCTACGAATTCCAAGTGCTGCTCGGCGTGATGGAACCGCTATGGGCGCGCTGGCAAAGCGCCGGCCACGCCGTGCGCGTCTACGTCCCCTTCGGACCGCAGTGGCTGCCTTACAGCCTGCGGCGCCTGCGCAAGAACCCGGTGATGATGCGCCATGTGATGCGCGCGTCGCTCGGCTTGGCTCCGCGCTGAAGGCCAGGCGTCGCCGCCATGTTGCGCGCTGCGCGCGCGACTCGCGCCCCCCGCCGGGGGCCCCGCCCCCCCCCCCCCCCCGGGGGGGGGAAGGGGGGGGGGGGGGGGGGGGCGCCCGCGGGGG
>CAYHRR010000308.1:0-5431 GCA_964358875.1 uncultured Planctomycetaceae bacterium
GCCAAGACGGCGTGTTCGCCGGTGGTTGCGGCGACGCCATGATCGGCGACTACGGGTTCGTCTATCCCGTCACCGGCGCGAGCGTCCCCGGTTGCGGCCCCGCCACGACACTTCCGGCCGGAACCTACGCGCAAGATCCGGGTCTTTGGCCCAGCGGTTCGTCGGGCATCGACAACGTCGCGCTCGAATCGATCGCGATCACCCCCGGCAGCTCGGGCACTTGGACGCTGTACATCTACGACTGGTACGTCGCGTTCGACAACGCGAACTTGACCAGTTGGGAGCTGTGCTTCGGACCGCCCTCGAGTCCCAGCGCGCCGACCACGGCGCCGACGCTCACCAATCCGGTCAACGGTGTGTGCCTCACGGCGCCGGTCACGCTCGATTGGACGTCGGTGCCTCTGGCGACGAGCTACGACCTCGACCTCGACGGCAACGTCACGACCTTGGGCAACACGCTGACGACCTTCGTGTCGCCGGCAGCCGGTCCGCACACGTGGGCGATCCGCGGCACGAACGGCGTCGGCAACGGCCCGTGGTCGGCCGCCAACTCCTTTGGAATCGCGAACACGTCCAGCGCGACGTGCATCACGGGCGGCGCGAGCGGCGCCTTCCCTGTCGGCGGCGTGGACGGCACCTGGCCGTTGACCTTGCCGACCGGCGAAATGATCGCGCCGCTGTCGGTCACGGTTCCCGCAGGTTCGTCGAAGATCGTGTCGGTGAAGCTCAACGGCTTCAACCACACGTGGTCCGGTGACTGCCAGCTCGTGCTCGAGTCGCCCGCAGGCGTGAAATACAACCTGTTCCAGCAGGTCGACGGCGTGTTCGGCGGCGGCTGCAGCGACGACTTCGCCGGCGACTACACGTTCGTCGACGTCAATGTCGGTCAGAGCCCCTGCGGCGGCGCGGCGCCGGTCTTCATTTGCGTCGGAGCGGGCGGCGCCGTCACCGACACGACCCTCGCGCAGTACTTCGGCGCATGGACCGACGGCGATGCGGGCATCTTCAACACGCCGCTCGAGACCGTTCCGATCGCGAGCGGTACGTGGAACCTGATCGGCTACGACTGGTACGTCGGCGCCGACGCCGGCTCGATCACGAGCTGGGATCTGTGCTTCGACGCGCCGACCGGACCGACTTCGTACTGCACGCCGACGGCGCCCGGTACGACGAACAGCTGCGTTCCGACGATCAGCGGCACGGCCAACCCCAACGTCTCGCACTCGAACTCGTCCGTGATCACGGTCGCGAGCGTCGAAGGCCAGCAGAGCGGCATCATGTTCTATGGCGTGTCCGGCACGATCAACACGCCCTGGTGCCAGACAGGCAGCAACAGCTTCCTGTGCGTCAAGGCCCCGCTGTGGCGCACCTCGGTGCAAAACTCCGGCGGCAGCTTCGGCACGTGCAACGGCACGATGACGCTCGACTGGAACGCGTACCAAATCGCCAACCCGACGGCCTTCGGCAATCCTTGGGCAGCCGGCGATCAAGCGCACGTCCAAGGTTGGTTCCGCGATCCGCCGGCCTGCAAGACGACCTTCCTCTCGGAAGCGCTCGAATTGACCTACGTCCCGTGACCGCAGTGCGCGCCGGCCTGCGCGGCGCATGCTGAACCGTCGCGCGTCGCTCTGCGGCGATGCGCGCGGATTCGATCGACAACCGCGCGCCGCTCCTTCCTCGCGAAGGAGCGGCGCGCGGCGTTGTCGGTAGCAGCCCGCGGTGCAAGTCACGTCGCGACGAACGGCGCAAGCGGCTCTTCTCGGCTGCTGAGCACGGCCCGCCGAACTCGACTTGGCAGCGCGATGGCGTGTGAAGCCGCAGTTGGAAATCTCACCTCGAGCTGCCGGCGCTCACGAGTTGCGTCGCCGCGGCCGGCGCTCGGCGGGCGCGTTCCAGGGATCGTCGGGCCAGGCGTGACGCGGATAGCGGCGCTTCAACTCCGCCGCGACGAGCGGATAGGTGTTGTCCCAGAAACTGCGCAAATCCTCGGTGATTTGCTGGGGTTGGTGGTTGGGCGCGAGCAAGTGCATGACGACGCCGACGCGACCGCCGGCGACGCGCGGCGTCTCGGCGAGGCCGAACAGTTCTTGGATGCGCGCGGCGAGCACCGGCGCGCGGCCGTACTCGTACTTCAACACGATGCGGCTTCCGCTGGGGACTTCGAGACGTTCCGGCGCCTCGCGTTCGAGCGTCTGTTGCTGCTTGTAGGTCAAGCGTGCGCGCACGAAATCGAGCCACGGCGCCTTGCGCAAGTCCTCGAAAGAACGCCGGCCCTCGCACAGCTGGGGCAACACGGCGCGCAGGTCCTCGTCGTCGAGCTTCGGCAGTCCGAGCTCGGGCATCCACGCGCCGAGACAGCGCACGCGCTCGACGAAGCCGTCGAAGTCGCGCTCGTCGTGCGGCCGCACCCGTTCGAGTTGCGCGCTCGCCGCCTGCGCGAGCACGCGCGCGACCTCGCCGCCTTCGGGCAACGCCGCTTGCACAAGGTCGAGCACGAGCTCGTCGAACTTGGTGAGCTTGGTCGCGACGACGCGTTGCTTCTCTTCGTCGAAGTGCGTGGCGATGCTCGTCGTCACGCGCGCCGGATCGAGCCAAGCGCGCTCGACACCCGAAGCGACGCGCACCAAGGCCTCGGCGCGTTCTCCGCGCTTGCCCGCGTCGAGGTCGAGGCACACGAACAGCTCCGCGTCGAGCACGCTGCTCTCGTCGGCGAGCACCACGCCGCGCCCGTTGGCGAGCACTCCGCGCTTCGATTTGGCCTCGCGGCGCCGCGCGAGTCGATCGGGATAGGCCGCGAGCAGCGCGCGAGCGAGTGAGCGCCCGTTGTCGGCGTCGTTGCGCGCTTCGATCATGCGCACGAGTTGATCGCGCGCGCGCAACACGAAGCTCGCACCATTGCGCTCGAGTTCGCCGATGTCGGTCGAGCTCGTGCCGCTGTCTTCGAACGCTTCCAGCGCGACGATGCGATCGAGCAGGTCCGAATCGCCGGCGTGCCGCGCCGTGCGCCGCTCGCGCGCGCGACGAAACGGGTCGCGCTCCGACAACAACGCCGCCGCGAGCGCGGCGCGCTCGGCACAGCCCAGTTGTTCGCCCTCGATCAACAAGCGCGCGAGCCGCGGATGCACGGGCATCTGGCCCATGCGCCGACCGAGCTTCGTCGCGCCGCGTTCGTCGATCGCACCGAGTCGACGCAGCAAGTCGTTCGCGCGCTGCAAGGCCGCAGGCGCGGGCGCCTCGAACCACGGGAACTGCGCGAGGTCGCTTTCGCCCCACGCGTAGAGCTCGAGCGCCGCGCCGGCGAGATCGACGCGGCGAATCTCGGGGTCGTCCTCTTCATCGAGCGAGCGCTGCTCGGCCTCGCTCCACAAGCGCAGACAAATCCCGGGCGCCGTGCGCCCCGCGCGACCGGCGCGTTGCTCGGCGGAAGCGCGCGAAATGCGCTCGAGTTCCAGCCGGTCGAGCCCGACGGCCGCGTCGTAGCGCAACGTGCGCGCAAGACCTGCGTCGACGACCGCGGTGATGCCGTCGATCGTCACCGAGGTCTGCGCGACGTTGGTGGCGAGCACGACCTTGCGTCGTGAACGACGTTGCAGCACCGCGTCCTGCTGCTCCGCCGGCAAGTCGCCGTACAGCTCGAACACCTCCGCGCCGCGTCGCTCGCAAATCGTCGCGAGCTCGTCGCGCGTGCGTCGGATCTCGCCGATGCCCGGCAAGAAGGCGAGCACGTCGCCGCTCGTCGCGTCGAGCGCGCGTGCGACGGCGGCCGCGACTTGCTTGGCGATCGGCACGCGCTCGTCGCCGCCCAAGTAGCTGATTTCGACGGGAAACAAGCGCCCTTCGCTCTCCACGAGCGGCGCGTCGCCCAAGAAGCGCATCAACGCGCTGGGCACGAGCGTCGCGGACATCGCTGCGATTTTCAGCTCGGGCCGCGCCTCGCGTTGCAGCTTGCGCACCATCGCGAGCGACAGATCCGTATCGAGGCTGCGCTCGTGGATCTCGTCGAAGATCACGCAGCCGACGTCCTCGAGGTACGGATCGTCCTGCAAGCGCCGCACGAGAATGCCCTCGGTCACGACGAGCACCTTCGTCGCGCGCGAGGCCTTGCGATCGAAGCGCACGTGCCAACCGACCTCGCCGCCGAGCTCGACCTGACGCTCGAAGGCGATGCGACGCGCCGCCGCTCGCGCTGCGAGGCGGCGCGGCTCGAGCATCACGATCTGCTTGCCGTCGGCGAGCTTCGCGTCGAGCAGCGCGGGCGGAACGCGCGTCGTCTTGCCGGCTCCGGTCGGCGCGCGCAGCACCACCGACCCGTGCGCGCGCAAGGCCCGCACGAGCTCCGGGAGCACGGCGTCGATCGGAAGCTGCGTCTGCGACATCGGAGCACGTTAGCGGCTGCGCGCGCGCATTCGACGTCGCGACCGCGCAGCGCATGTCCATCGCATCGCGCAGCTCGACGGATTCGGGCGCAAACGCAGCGTTCGAGCGCGAGACCGGCGCGTCGGCACGGTCGGCGAAGCTCGGTCGCGCCGCTGCGCTTGGAGCTCGCGCTTGCGAAGATGTGTTGCATCGACGCGTGTTGCGCTGCGACCGAACGCGTCGGCAAGTTGATTGAGATTCTCTTGCGCGGCGCCGATTGGAGCTCGCGCGCGCGACGGAGCGTTGTGCCGACGAGTGCCGCAAGGCGATCGACGGCGCCGCGCGCGAGCCGAAAGATTCGCTGGCGAAGCCGCGCCGCGCGCCGCATCCTCGTCGCGCTCCGAGATGGACGCTCCACGATGATCGCTTCGCGATGAACGCTCCCAAGCTCGCACGCGCTCTGTTGTTGCTCGTCGTCGCGCTCGCGGCACTGTTGCGCTTCGACGGGCTCGATCGACTGCTTCCGAACTGGCCCGAGCCCGATTCGTACATCGAGTTGCAGGTGCGTTTGTTGCGCGAGGGCCGTGAGCCCGATGTCGCCAAGGAGAAGGGCTACTTTGCCTATCCGACGATGATCGCGCGCGGCCTCGCGTTGCTTGGGGAACCGCGGGCGGACGAGACGAAGCTCGATTGCGCGCTCGCTGCGTCGAGCGGCGATTTGCTGCGCGCGCGCAGGCTTTCCGCCGCGCTGTCGCTGCTCTTGGTCGTCGCGACGTTTTTCATCGCGCGTCGCTTCGCGAGTCCGCTGGCCGCCTTGATGGCGAGCGCGCTCGTCGCGTTGAGCCTCAACCACTTGTATTTTTCGCAGCAAGGCCGACCGCACGCCGCGCACGCATCGTTCGCGGCGCTGGCCTTGCTCGCGTTGTTGCAGATGCGACGCAACGCGAATTGGAGTTCGCAGCTCGCGGCCCACGTCCTCGTGTTCCTAGCGATCGCGACGCTGCACAACGGCGCGGCGCTGATCGGACCGTTCGTGGTCGCGCACGCGCTGCTCGGCATGCGCGACGGTCGCTTC